>JBMYUM010000436.1:0-3556 GCA_049605375.1 Phycisphaerae bacterium
CCCAAATGAATGATAGTCAGCCTACCAGGCGACTTCCATCGTCTCGACAATCCGTTGCGCCATACCGTCCATGGCCCGCGTCATCGCGTCAGTGAAGGTTTCACCGACCGGCGGAATAAAGCTTGTCTGGTAGATAAAACGCGGATACTCCACCAGCACATCGCCGTTTCGCATGTCCTGCATACGATATCGTACAATAACCGTCGCTCCGATCTCACGCGGTCGACCGGTTCCTCGATCATCGCCGAACGTGCGATTGTAAACCTCGAGTATTTCTCCCGACAACAAGGCGTCCGCTTTCAGCTTGGACGCAATGCGGTAGGGCGTATCCATTTCAATTCTTTTGACGAGCGACTCCGTCAATCGAAACTCAAGTTCTCGACGGAAGTCCTTCGACTCAAACATCTCCACATGAATCGTGTCAATATCGGTCGAAAAAGGCCGCTTGGTCGAATAGCCACAGCCGGACAAAACCGCAGTCATGCCGGCCAAACAAACAACCATGATCCTGAAGCGCATCGTCATAAATCGCTCCGTCATGAAACTAAACCCATACCGGCATCCATCCCAGTTCGGTCGAACGCCGCGCCCCGCCCGAAGAGACAACGCGGCTGCGGTACCGCCATCCTACGGATTCTCGGGCATTTCGGCACCAGGACCGATAAGTTCGAGCTTCCGAGCCGCCTTTGACGCGGCCAGCGTACCCGGCCAATCCTGTACCACCAATTGGTAATAGAAAACGGCCGATCGAAGATGATCGGTCCGCTCATAATAATCACCGGTCTGAAATTCCTTCTCAGCCCGCTGCTCTCGAATTCCGGTCAGGATCAGCTGCACGTCATCGCGCTGGGCGGAACCTGGATACTGACGCTGATACTCAAGATATCGCTCTTCCGCCTCGATCAGTGCCGCCTCGTCGTAATCGATACCGCCATGGCTCGCCAATGCAGCCTCGGCACTGCGAACAAGGGCGTACTGGTAGTAGCGGCTGTTCGGGTATTCATTGAGCATTCGCTCATATTCGAATTCAGCCAGGGCGTGATCACCCTCCCTGAACATGTAATCACCCTTGGTCTTGATGGCGGCCTCTGCCATCGGGCTTTCCGGGTAATCGATCGAGATGTCATCAAGAATCCGGAACGCCTCGTCTTCACTAGGGAGAATACGAGCACCGAGGAACTTACGTTTGACGCCACTCAAGTACGTCTCGGCAATCAGAAACTCCAGACGCAGCGCCTCGTTCGTTGACCCCATGCCACCAAACTCGGTCAGAAAAGCGCTAAGCGTTTCATGCGCTTCGTCAAATCGCTCCAGCCCGACCTGAGCCTGCGCCCGGATCAACAACGCATCCGGATACATCAGATCATTTTCACCATACTCCGCGATGAAGACATCTGTTGCCCGCAAAGCCTGGCGATGCTCCCCTTCGCTATTCAATTTCTTTGCCACGTGGAGATCGCCGGCTGGCGTCCCCGGGGGCGGTGGAACCACCTCAATCCAAGTGTTCTTCTTGGCATCAAAACGCAGCTGATGGGTCCGAGAAGGGGTATCATCTGCCCAGGCGCCATTCGACGCGACCATCACCGGTACGCAAAAAATCACAGCCCTGTTCACGAAACCCGCCAATTCGGCAAACGTTCTGGACATGAGACCGATTTCCTCCTTGAGACCCGCACCAAACTCCTTCCAGAAGCCCGCCCACTGGGCAAACCGTATTCTAACCCGACCCCGGACCAGCCGACAGAGACCAACCCCACAATTAAGGTGAGTAACGACGGCAAGATGTGGAACGAACCGCCAACAGATGATGAGACCGACAAAATGCCGACAAATACGATAGCCACGGTACAGAACACCAATGCGTACCCGTGCCAGCACCTTGGAGGCAATAGAGACAGGAGCGCCGCTCCGATTGTCAAACCCTGGCCACAACGGTAAGTTGGAGAACCATGTCAACGACACACACATCGCCAATCGCCCACGATTTCAACAGCCATTCGAATCATAAATGCATTCCAGCAAATAGATTGCCGCTGCTTGGACTTATCTTGTCGGCCACCATCATCGCCGGTGGTTGCGCCAAGGGCCCGAAGGCAAACTACGGCCCGGTCTGGATGGCAAGCGAACAAGACAAGGAACGATACATCGACATCATGCTCAATCACCCGGACGCGGACGTCCGACGCGATACGGTTGCGCACGTCGGAAAAACAAAGTTCGCCGAGCAATCCGACGCACAGGAAGCGATCATCACGGTCGCCCGTCGTGACGAACACGAAAGCGCCCGATGCAAAGCGGTCCAGGCGCTCGGCAAATCCTGTACCGCGATCGCCGTGAACAACGTCATTGCCGTGTTGACCGCTGACGATCAACCACACCCGACAGACATCAAACCCACCTCCGGAAAACTGAGATGGGAAGCCGCCAAGACGCTTCGCAAGTACATGTTGGCAGGCGAGTTGAATCAGGATCAGGTCACCGCCATCCGTGACGCGGCGATTGCACATATGCGCTCCGACGAATGCCGTGATGTCAGAATCACCTGCACGCAGCTTCTCGGAGAAGATCCCCATCCCCGCACGGTGTCAGCACTCATAGGAAGCCTTCGGCAGCAGGACTTTGCGATCGCCTACGAAGCGGAACAGTCACTGCAACGACTGACCGGACAGACGTTCGGCTACAACACCATGGCGTGGGAAAAGTGGCTGCAAGACACCAAGGACCCGCTGGCGGGCGGCGAATACGCCAATCAAAAATCCAAGTCCACCTGGTGGCCTTTCGCATCGCGGTGAAGGCGTTTCGAGAATGGTCATGGATGATCTGAGTTATGCGTGCCGTCCGCTTTGATCAGCGACTCTCTGTTCAATCGAATCAACCCAAGCCCGTCCTCCAAGACGATGAATGCCTGGTGCGCGTTCACCTGGCGGGGATCTACTCGACCGATCTCCAGTTGATCAAAGGCTACATGGGATTCAACGGCACGCTCGGCCATGAGTTCGTCGGAACCGTTGAAGATGGCCCCGACCAATGGAAGGGCAAACGCGTCGTCGGTGAGATCAATTGCGTTTGTCGCACGTGCCGGATGTGTCAGTCCGGACTTTCCAACCACTGCCCGAATCGAACGGTCATCGGCATCGTCGGTCGCGACGGCTGCTTCGCAGAGTATCTAGCGATCCCCGTCGTCAATCTGCATGAAGTGCCTTCAAACCTGCACGACGAGCAAGCGGTTTTTACGGAACCGGTCGCAGCCGCCCTTCAAATTCTCTCGCAAGTTCATATTGATCAAAGGATGCAGGTCGCGGTGGTTGGGCCGGGCCGACTTGGTTTTCTCGTCGCCCAAGTGCTCAAAGAACACGGATGCCACCTCCGTGTCATCGGGCGCAACCCCGAGAAACTCGAACGCTGCGAGAAAAAGGGGATTCAGTCTTTCCTGGTCAAAGATGTGAAGGAAAGCGATCAGTGTGATGTTGTCGTCGATTGTACCGGCACGCCTGCTGGTCTTGATCTGAGTATGTCGATGACGCGTCCACGCGGCACACTCGTTTTGAAAAGCACC
>JBMYUM010000437.1:0-3550 GCA_049605375.1 Phycisphaerae bacterium
GGTTGCACGCAGTTTGATGAGACGTATCACGTCGGGGTGTACCGCGAAGGTGCCGGACAACCCATGCAGTTTTATCGATTCCGCATGAAAGGCACCGCTGACTGGGGCACGAAGACCAAGTTCGCTTCGGCGTGGTATCCGGCCGATGCGATTCAGGCAGTGGTCGGCGAATATCGCCCGTCGGAACTTATCGCTTCCGGCCAAGCCACCGACGGCATTCCATCGTCCTTGTCCCCTTCCGACGATCATGAACATTGGGTTGTCGGCCCGGAAGGCGCGCGACAGACACTTCGAGATCAGCGGCTGGTGATTTTCATGGCAAGCGATCCTGAACCGGTCACTCAGGCCATTCAGAGTTTTGCGACCAACGCCGACGTTCAGGCTACGGTCGGCGCACTTGTAACGAAGATGCGTCATGATTCTGTGGATCAACATGGCAGCCGTGCACGAACCATGGCGAAGGTCGGACTGCAGGTCTTGCGAACCGTTCTTGCCGGCATGCCCGACGAACAAGTTGCAGGCAAGGCGTCTCAGGATGTCCAGAAGCTCATTACCAATGTTGTTCAGCAATAAGGCGGTATCACAACCATGAGAAATCAATCCATCTTCATGACGATGTCGTTTGCCTGCTCGTTGTTTGGTGTTCTCGCTTCAACCGGATGTGTCAGCCGTTTGCGTGTTGATGTCGATGTGTATACCGGCCCGTTGATCAACGCGGTGGAGTCCCGCCTGGGGATGGCCGTTGGCATTGCGCGTGGCATACGTGACAACGCCATTGACCTCGCCGGCAGCGAATACCGGAATGCAAGCCGGGACTGCCCACCATTCCTGGTGATCGAACATGCGTCAGAACAGTCGGCGCCCGGCACGTTGTTATCCGCGAACGCGAACTATGTTGCGATCGAGGCTGACCCTGCATCACCAGATCCACACCAGAGCCTGCAAACAAAGATCTACATGAATGAACATGCTCAGCGGGCCCAGCTCTTTGCTGGTATCGCGGAGTACTATGATGAGTTGGCCATCGACGGTGCCTACGCTGCGTTGCTTGAAGCCGGTGGACCGTTTGGTGACGCTGCATCCTGTAAGCAACTCGACAATTGCAGTGCACAGAATCTGGTGATCGGCAAGTTACTTGCTTATTCACAATTGTGCCGTGCGCTTGCCGTTCCCGTCGGGACCACTGAGGAATTGAAGTGGTTCGGGGATGACAAGATTCGCCAGGCCAGTGCAACCATTGACGAAGCCGGTCAGATTCTCCAGCTGCATGTTGATTCGGTGATCTACGCGTTCAGGAAACAGGACGGCAAATCACACGATGCGGAAATCAGCGCCGTGATGCGCAGTCAGGCGCCCTCGACGGTTCTTGCCCTGCGGCGTGAGTTACGAACGTTCGACCGTTACTACATCGATCGCGTGTTTGGCAGTAAGTACTGGAAGAACATCAACACCGTGAATGTTGAAGGTAGCGGCGAAGTTGAATACATGCTGGTTAAGGATGAGATCGGTAACTGGCATCTGAAGCAGGCAACGGTTGATCCCACCAAGATTCTCAATGCCATCAATACGGTGAGTGTGGCGGCTGTTCGTATTGCTGCTGCAGCGGCCGGCATCCCGATTCCCAGCGGGCAGCAGACGGCCGAGTCGGTGCAGGCATCAACTGATCGCGAGCTGCATCAGGCATCAAATTCGTCGGGACAGCGGCAGGAGAAAGAACGCGTTATCGTTGTCTTGCAAAATCTACTGGGTGACATTATCGCCGCAGGTGCTGACAGGAACACGGTGCTGTCCGCCATTGATGAAGCGATTGGAAAGCTGTAACAGAACTTTACTACGGGTGCCTCACATGATCTTCATGCTTGGATGGAAGATCCAAGCATGGCACCCGTGTGCTGGAAATGGCATTGTATTCCAGAGGCATGGGTATGACCTGCATGCTTGGATCGAAGATCCAAGCATGGCACCCGAGGCTAGTTTGCGACTACGTCACGAGGTTCGGCAACGCAGCGACCCAATCTTCAACAACCGACCAGGACGCCATCCACTCGTCAGATCATCCCACTCGAATGGCGTCGCGCTTGCGTGCGAGGTCGTCCAGCAGCGATTGGAATGATTCCACAAATGCATCGACACCGTCCGCTCGAAGCGTTTCTGTAACTTCGTCCATGCTGATGCCGATTTCATTCAGTGCTTTGACGACATCGCGTTCTTCGGACACGTCTGACGGAATGGCAACTCCCGTTTTGCCATGGTCCATAACGGCATCGATGGTAGCCGGTGGCAACGTATTCACCGTGTCAGGTGCGACCAACGCGTCACAGTAAAGCGTATCCGGATAGTCTGGATTCTTGGTGCTGGTGCTTGCCCATAAAGGTCGCTGAACGCGGGCGCCTGCCTTGCGAAGTTCGTCAAAGGCGGAACCCGAGCCGAAGACTTCCAGGAACCTGGCATATGCAAGGCGTGCGTTGGCGATCGCCGCGCGCCCCATCAAGCGGTCAACTGATTGTCCCTGGGCTTTCAAATCTGACAGGCGTTTGTCAACGAGTCCGTCGACTCGGCTGACAAAGAAAGAAGCAACGCTGGCCACACGCGTGATGTCGCCCCCATTGGCTTTGCGCTTGGCCAAACCGTTGATGTAGGCAGCCATCACCTTCTCGTAGGTCTGCAATGAGAAGATCAACGTCACATTGACGTTGATTCCCTCGCTGATGAGCGTCTCGATAGCCGGAACGCCCTCTTCCGTGGCGGGCACTTTGATAAAGATGTTGGGGCGATTGAGTTCCGCAAAGAGTCGACGTGCTTCCGCGACGGTGGCGTCCGTGTCGTAGGCGAGCTTCGGATTGACTTCAAGGCTGATGAAACCGTCTACGCCATCTGTCCGATCATAGACGGGGCGAAGGATGTCGGCCGCATCGGCGATGTCTGGAACGACCAAGCCCTCATAAAGGTGCAGCAGTTGATCCTGATCGTTGCCGTTATCACCATTGGCACCGTGGAGTTTTGCAAGCAATTCATCGTAGTCGGTTCCACCGGTGATCGCCTTCATGAAGATCGTCGGATTTGATGTGACGCCAACGATGCCTTCATCGATCAACTTCTGCAGCCCTCCCTGATCGATCATGGCCCGGCTGATATTGTCACACCAGATGGACTGCCCTACTTCGAAGATCTGTTTGACGATGTGATTCACGACGATTTCTCCCAGGATATACGTCCCTTATCTCGGACATGCACCGGTTCGGTTTGCACTTCTCGAATTCGCAAATGGAGACGGCTGAAACGCAAGCAGACTCGCTGTTAGCCAGGGAGTGGAACGGCCGACTTCACCGTCGCTTCCTTGCCCTGTTTCGGATTATAGCGGCAACAAGTGTCGGGCATAGGCCGCCGACGGCGTGGTTCGTTATTCGGCGACGAAGAACCGAGAACTGGTTCCGCCCGGGCCGACTTTCAGTCGCACTTCTCTGGTGCAACGAGGGCACCGACCGACGTATTCATTTCCGGCCTGGTTCCGGTAGACGCGGGCGTAGACGCCGCAGCAGGTGAATTGGAT
>JBMYUM010000438.1:0-3546 GCA_049605375.1 Phycisphaerae bacterium
ATGAGAACGTTGCCGCCACGGGCATGGGTTCACCGATGCCGGTCGATTCGATAAGCAGATGATCGAAGCGGCCTTCCTGGGCGAGTCGATTGACCTCAACCATCAGGTCTTCCCGTAGAGTGCAGCAGATGCAGCCGTTGGTCATCTCAACGAGTTTCTCTTCCGTACGTGACAGTTGCGCGCCCCCGTCGCGAACCAGTGACGCGTCAATATTGACTTCGGACATGTCATTGACGATTACGGCAACTCGTAGTCCCTGTCGGTTGTTCAGGACGTGATTGAGCAACGTCGTCTTCCCGGCTCCCAGGAAGCCGGAGAGGACGGTGACCGGTAAAGAGCTCTCATTCATTTGAGACATGCAGTCCATTCCCTTCTGGTGAAGTCTGTATCCGATCAGTCACCGCACCCGTTCGTACCGCAGCAGCCTGGCCCCGAACATGATGCATCATTGCGCGTGAGAATGATTCCCGTGCCGATCTGTCTTTCGACTGGTGTTTCGCGTGCCGTATCACCAACATCAATCACGGCCCAGTCACAGAGTTCTCCCCACGTTGTGATTCGCACACTCATAGCATGGAAAACCGCAATCTCGCGACCATTTTCTGAGCAGTAGTAGTCATACGTTGGCATGCGTCCCCCTTTATCACTTTGGGCGACCGAGCTACTTATTCGTTGTTCGCGTCCGTTACTCAGTCAGGGGTTGGCGCCCCGACCGCCGCGATGTTCGCGACCAGCCAGGAAGACGCGGCGAGCAATTGCAGCCAGTCGCCCGGGCCAGTGATACCGTAGGCAAAAACACTTGCGATCCAGCTCAGGCTGGCCACCGTTTGTCCGAGCCACTCGATACGCAACATCCTATCCAGTAGGGATGGCGTGCTGGTCGATCCTTCCGTTCTTGTTGTGGTGTTCATCGCAACGGCTTCCGGAGAGGGCGTGATTTGTGACTGTTCTTCGCTTCCTTCTAGCATGCTGCGCATTCTTCACCACAGCAGGAGAGATCGTCCAGGTACATGCCCCATTGGCGGTATTTTTCCAGTTCTTCCGCCGTTAACCCCAGTGACGTCGCGATGGCTTTCGCGACAACGGCAAAACGTTGGCGGTACTTGTAAATGAAGCAGAAGATGAGCTTGCCGTGGCGGACGGCGGGGCCGCAGAGGTACATTCCTGGCACGATGGTTGATTCATCGTTTTGGCTGAGCAATGGGAAGCCGTCTTCCCGCTTTTCGAACAAGTCCGCCACCAGCTTGTGACTTCCTTCAAAACCACCCGCCATGAGTGGGGGTACGGGGGTGCGAAAGCGCTGACCATCTTCCGTGGTGACTTCATACACGTCATCCACGCGCGCCACGGACTTGATCGGGGTATTCGGGAACAACTCCACGTGCTCCTTAAACCAATCAGCATGCATCCGCTCTTGTGAGTAGGTGGAAAGTGCAATGCTTGGATCGGAGCTCTCGTGGTTCCAGGGGCATTCCTTGTCGAACAGACGGACCCGCTTGTCTTCGTATGACAAATGATAGGCCGCGTCCACGCCGCTTTCGTAGCCGCCGATGATGATGAAATCGTCCCCGTCAAGTTCATCATAGCTTGGGATGGTGGCCGTGTGACGGCAAAGTTCAATGCCCTCAAATCCGTGCAAGCGAGGGTACTGAAACTCACCAGCGGCCCAGATGACATGCCGAGCTTGCAAGATCTCGTCAGCGAGTTCCACATGAAATTCTTCGCCGACCTTCGTGATTCGCTTTACATCGGTTTTCTCTCGAACCGGCAGCTTGAAGTACTTGGCGATGCCCTGCAGCAGTGTCGCATACTCTTCACCGGTAGGATGCTCAACCCCGATGCTGAATGCCGGTGATACCCCGATCGCAATCGAATTCAGATCAAGCATCCCAACGGAATTGGTTGGAAACGAAGGCGTGATAAAACGAGTTTCAGCTGGCCATGACGCAAATGACGCGCCAACGGTGTGCCGCTCGAGTACGATGAAATTCTCGATCCCCGCATGCCTGAGCGTTACGGAAACGCCTACGCCTGCAGCGCCACCTCCGACAACGATAACATCAAAGACTGTGGTGTCTCTTTCACTGTTCATCAGGCCATTTCCTCGGTTTCGAGTTCCATCGGTGGAAGGGTATCCTCGAAGTTTGACCAGGCATCGGGTCCCTTTGCATATTCATTGTCTGTCAGCAGGCAACTGTCCAGCATTCCTTCGAGACGCTGCCGGTCCAGCCCCTGACCGATGAACACCAATTCCTGATGGCGATCACCATACTCACCATTGAAGTTGGAGCGGATCTCCGCGATCAACTCCTCATCGTCTGGCCATTCCTCTTCCGACGCAGCGGCCCACCATAAGCCGGTCGGATTCATCCGAATCGAACACCCCGCCTGTGACCAGTCAAATACCCAGTCATTTCGCGTGGCAATCCACATCAGGCCTTTGCTGCGAAGCACGCCGCGGAGCAGGCCTGCATCGAGATCGCCATCAAGGACGTCGTTCAGTCTCTTAGGGTGGAAGGGCCGGTCTCGACGGTAGACGAAGCTGGAGATGCCGTATTCCTCTGTTTCCGTTTGTTCTTCGCCGCGTGGCACGGCGAGCCAGTCCGGCATACTTTCAGCGTCGGCTAACTGGAATCGGCCGGTATCCAGGATCGTTGGTAGCGGGACATGGCTTTCCTGCGTGTGCACAATCTTAGCGGTCGGATTGAGTCGTTTGATGATCTGATCCAGCTGTTCGAGTTCGAAGGGCGTTATGAGATCGGTCTTGTTGATGATGATAACGTTGGCAAATTCGACCTGGTCAACGAGCAGGTCAACAATGTTGCGATCGTCAGTGTCGTCGACGCCCATGCGTCGATCAGCCAGATCATCCCACGATCCGAAATCCTTCATGAAGTTTCCGGCATCGACCACGGTTACCATCGTGTCAAGTTTGGAGACTTGCGAAAGGCTATTGCCTTCTTCATCCTCAAATGTGAACGTCTCAGCGACCGGCATGGGTTCACTGATTCCCGTCGACTCAATCAGGAGGTAGTCGAATCTGCCCTCACGTGCCAGTCTTCCGACCTCAACGAGGAGGTCCTCGCGCAACGTGCAACAGATACAGCCGTTTGTCATTTCGACGAGTTGCTCTTCCGTTCGAGAAAGCCCCGCGCCGCCATCGCGTACCAAGCCGGCATCAATGTTGACTTCGCTCATGTCATTGACGATCACGGCTACGCGCATGTTCTCGCGATTGGCCAGAATGTGATTGAGCAATGTCGTCTTGCCCGCGCCAAGAAAGCCAGAGAGCACGGTAACGGGAAGGCGGGAGATTGAGTCTGGAACGGTCATTGTCGGACTCCAAATACGATCAGGCAAAAATCGATCTGTCCGCCGGGCGGACGGGCATCGCCTCTGAACGTCGATACGTCCCCCAAGGGATTGCCCACCCAGAACAATAGCAAATGCGAATGCATTTGCAAGAGCTGGCTGTTCCGGATTAAGCTGCGAACGGGTCGTTAGGGTGGAAATCTTGATCTGTCTGGCGCCTAGGATGGGTTCTCG
>JBMYUM010000439.1:0-3524 GCA_049605375.1 Phycisphaerae bacterium
TCCGGTTACCGGAAATCTCATTGATGGCCGGCTTGCCTGTTGATGCTGAATAGAATCGGGGGGTGGTTTGACGATCATGACCCGAGACCATGGTGCATGATCTCAGGCTGATCCGGGTGCATGGCAGACAAATTCAGACATCCGCCGTCGGCGGTCTGCCCGGCGCGCTTTTCAGAAACAATCGTCTTCGTACTCGTTGACCATACGGTCGATGGCCATGTCGAGATAGCCATCTTGATCATAGCGACCGCATTCAATGTCCCGGCGTGCAGCCAGTACGCGGTCCATCCGTATGTCGGTCAGACTTGAGACATGCTGATGCCAGGACGCCCATTCCTGTTGGTTGATGTCCAGCACTCGCAACTTTGCGTTCAGGTACTCACGCCGATTCATGCCGTCACTCCATCTCACGCTTTTCTGTCTCCATCCATGGTTTGACATTGCTAATGGTGAAAACCCCCACCAGGGAACGTCACCAGCAGTTCGTACCTTGTTGGTCACGAGATCGCCGCATTCGAAGCGACGCCGCTTCCAACTTTTTGGTTATCGGAAATTGCGTCGCCGTATTCCAGGAAATAAAGAAACGATGCGCAACGGACTTGACCTGAACCTTCGGAAGGGCCGATAAACAAGTGTTCGACATCCGACTCATCGAATCTCGGGGACTCACCATGGACTACTTGCGACGTCATGTCATCGTTGTCATCTGCCTGTTCATCGTCCCGGTGCTATTCTCGACCGGTTGCCAGAATTCGACCCAACGTCGTAGCCGTACTCGTACGACCATGGAAAAGCAGCCGAAGCCACGGACAGCGAAACGCAACCGTCCGAATCGCGTTCCGCCCAAAGTGATCTCGCGACGCGATCCGTCGTTGCAACCCAAGCTGCCGCCGCCATGGAAGCCGGTGACCATTGACATACCGCTTCGCCAACACCCTGAGTGGCGTCCGCCGAAGCTCGAACACCGCTGGCGGAGAATCGTGATTCACCACAGCGCCACCGCCAAGGGGGATGCCATGGCGTTTGATCGTGCTCACCGGCACCGAGGCTATGACGAATTGGGCTACCACTTTGTGATTGGCAACGGTACGGATACGCCTGACGGGTTCGTCGAAGTCGGTTCCCGGTGGCGAAAGCAAAAACACGGAGCGCACTGCAAGACGCCGGATAATTTCTTCAATGATCATGGCATCGGAATCTGCCTTGTCGGAGATTTCACGCGAACCAGGCCCACACCGGCGCAATTGGAATCGCTGAAGGAACTCACGACTTTTCTGTGCAGGCTGTGTGGCCTCCATGCAGGCAGTATCACGACCCATCGTGACGTAACGGGCAAAACACAGTGTCCCGGAAACTCGTTCCCGTTGGCTGAGGTACGTCGGGCGGTTGCTCATCGTGCGCGGCAGCTTCCAGGACGATACTCCGCCGTCACCTCGCATCGTCATCTTCGCAGCTGGGTGGAGACGGCGACCCCACACGAGCACGCGCAAGGTTCGCCCGCCGGCAGTGGTACGCCCAATATGCTTACGGCAACGCCTGCGGCCACCGCCCGATGAAGATGATTTGATGGCGCATGAATGGTCAGCTTCATCGAGATTGATGTGGGTGGGGTTGAGACTGGAAGCGGGGAGGGCGATCGACCCCCAAGTGTCGACAAAAAACGGACCGATTGTTCGTATCACTTCGTGGCGCCAAATCATCGAATCCGACACAATCGATTGCGGAAAATGACCATTTTTGCCAGCAAATTTAGGCCTGCGCGCTGATATGGCACGTTGACCGGTCACTAGTGATCCTGAAGAATATCGGAGGTGCTAAACTGCATCCGAAACCCGACCGATGGGTATGAATATCGGAGCCGGTGGTCTGCCGGAAAGGCGACCACAGAACCACCGACGGGCGTGGTGATTATTGTCCGTCGATCGTTCCATGCATTCGAAGTCCGTGACATGGTTGCCGTGTTGTGGGATTTGGGGTGCCGAGACGTTCCGACCCGTTGCGAATGGCATGACCCGTATGGTGGGGGATGACCGAAAAGTAAACAAGTTCGGGTAAAAAGTCCCGAGAAGGAGCCTAAATCTCATGGCACGGAATTCCTTGCGACAGCGACTGGTCCGCTTGGTGACGACGATTGCGGTTGGTGGTTCGGCTTTCCAGCTGAGCGGTTGCGATCCGAATGTTCGCAGCACCCTGCTGACGGGTCTGGAAACGACCACGCAGGCCCTTTCGACATCGATTATCACTGCCTTCTTCCTGACGCTTGAAGAAGACACGGTGAATGCCAACGGCCTGACGACCACCTAGTCAGCCCCCCGTTCGGATATCCATCAAAACACAAGCAACCGGTGACGCTGTTTGCAGCGTGACCGGTTTCCCTGTGTCTGAACACTCCATTTGTCAATGCTGGATACGTATGGCGCTTGATACTGACGGCGCTTGATGTCTGCGGCGTAACCATATTCAGCCACTGGTTCGGCCGAAGGGGCGTCACGCCATGGGGCCGAGCCGGGCGCACGATGCTTACGAAGACGTCGTTGCGAACCGTCGCAGTTGAATTCGCACTGATTCATCGTCGAACTTGACGTCGGCTTCAGCAGCATCGGCCATCGGTTCGGACTGCAGCTCATCGGCCAGCGTCTCACCGCGAAGATACTCGCCGAACTCGTTCAGCGTTTCACGAATGAGCTCCGAATCACCTACAACGGCAAGGCTGATGTGGTCAGCAATATCCAGCCCGGCCTCTTTCCGTAGATTCTGAATACTGTGGACAAGATCACGAGCGACGCCTTCACGATGCAGGCTTGGTGTCAAACGCTTGTCGAGCAGAACCATGGTTTCGCCATTGTCTTCGCCGGCCCAGTCGTCGTGGTAGCGACGCACAATGTTGACATCTTCCCGTTCGAGCGAAACATGGCTCCCATCGAGATCAAGATGCACCGACTTTCCGGCAGCGAGCGTCTCGGCGACTTCCAACCCGTCCATTTCAGCAAGCATGGTCCGGACCTTACCGCTGTTCTTGCCGACTTTCGGACCGAGCGTTTTCATGTTGGCCTCGGCGTTCGTCGTGACGAGGGAAGTGGCGTCGTCCAGAAGATTAACCTGCTTCACGTTCAGCTCTTCCAGGATCTGGTCGGGGAAACGTTCCACGGCGCGGCGGTCGATGTCTGATCCTGCCGCGACCTTCAGTTCTGCGAGCGGCTGACGAACCTTGAGTTTGGATTGCTTACGGGCGGCCCTCGCCATCGATACGATGGCACGAAGCGCCGACATCTCATTCGAAAGATCTGCGTCGATCCGGGATTCGTCGACGTCCGGATAGGGGACGTGATGGATGCTCTCGGGTGCACCGTCAACACTGCCGACGACCAGGTTCTGGTACATATCTTCCGCGATGAAGGGCACAATGGGGGCGATTACCTTGATGAGGCTGGTGAGGACCTCATAAAGGGTCTGGTAGGCCGCCAATTTGTCATTGTCGCCCTCGGATGCGCCACGCCAGAAACGGCGACGGTTTCGGCGCACGT
>JBMYUM010000440.1:0-3524 GCA_049605375.1 Phycisphaerae bacterium
GTCCCCGTGAACGTCTGGTTGAGGATCGTCTGCCGCTGACCGCCGCTCGTGGTGCCCCGCAGGGTCACGTACGACGGAATCCGGAGGACGCCGCCGACGCGGTGCGGACGATCCAATCCAACGCGTCGCATTTGCTGACGATCATCAATGACATCCTCGATGTTTCGAAGATTGAAGCGGAACAGATGACGGTTGAGAGTATTGATACCAATCCTGTCCAGATCGTCGAGGAGATCGCATCGCTCATCAGGCCGCGCGCCCAAGGCAAGGGCGTTGACGTGCGTGTACGGTATGACTCTCCCATCCCGACCGTTATTCAGTCCGATCCGACACGGGTGAGGCAGATCCTGCTTAACCTCGTCGGTAACGCGATCAAATTTACAGAAATGGGAAGCGTTACGATCCGTATGTCATGCGATGTCGAAGCGCGGTCACTGCGACTTTGCGTTGTTGATACGGGTATCGGAATGTCGCGCGAACAGCGATTGTCGATCGCAAGGTTCGAAGCCTTCAACCAGGCTGATGCCAGTATGACACGCAAATTTGGTGGATCGGGTCTTGGCCTTCGGATCTCTAATGCGCTTGCCAAGATGCTTGGGGGGGGTATTGAGATCGAATCGATCGAGGGCCAAGGAAGCACCTTCATCGTATCGATCGGTACAGGGGATCTGACCGGTACAACAATGTTGAATCCGGAATCAACGCTTACGATCGGCACTGAATCAGGCGGAACTGACTCATGCAAACGCACGAATGACAGTTTGGGCAGGCCGCTTGAGGGACTTGCGATCCTGCTTGCCGAAGACGGCCCCGACAACCAGCGCTTGATATCTTTTCACCTGAAGAGAGCCGGAGCAGACGTTACCGTCTGCGATAACGGCGCCATCGCGGTTACCACGATTAATGAAGCCTCGTGCTCGAAGCGTCCCCATGTCGTGCTCATGGACATGCAGATGCCGGAGTTGGACGGTTACGGTGCTACACGTCGGCTTCGACAAGATGGACACACCATGCCAATCATCGCTCTTACCGCGCATGCCATGGAGGGAGATCGCCAGAAGTGCCTTGAAGCCGGATGTGACGATTATCTGAGCAAGCCCATCGACAGAGATGAACTCATCGCCGTTTGCGCTCGTCATGGATGCAAAGCGCCGCTGACGACCGTCCTTGCCGGATCACCCGGTAACCCCTCAGGCCGTGCCTGATCATCTGATCCTGCAGATAGCGAGACTGGCATCGCTAGAGCTGGCTAAAGCCCCCGGCCCACCTGTCTTCTCCCATTTCGCCTTGACGTTCACGCATCTGTTCACGAACACCATGACAAAGGTGCAACCTTGCGGCAATTTGCCGGGTCTGCTGTACCGGGAGTCACGACCACCTGTATACTCCGAATCGCGCGTAACGCGGCGCCGGCGCGGATTGGGTTTGATCTCGGGCGTCTCCGTGCTTTAACAGATCGCGCGTTTGCCTGCTAGGTACGCATGTTGTGCGAGTGAATCACAAAGGAATGGAAGAAACGTATGAACTTACAGAAGCTTGTTGGTGCAGCTGCCCTGTCACTGCTGATGACGATGACAGGGTGTGCCATAAGGTCGACACCGCCCAAGATGAAGATGACGACCAAAATTCCGGAAGGCATTGCGACACCTGATGCTGTCTCGACGCGTGTGGGGACGTTCTCTCTTCGGGATGGGGTTCCCGATAAGCCAACCACCGCCAGAATCTACGATTACCTGGATTTTCATAATGGTGTACAAGCATTCATGAGCGGTATTCAAATCGCGTCCATGAATGCCATGCGGGAAGGTCTCCTGAAATTCGGTCCGGCCAACCGAACCGTGTGCATGTTCGAAGATCTGATGGATTCGAAAGCGCTGTGGCTCACGCCGAATACCACGAGTATCTACAACGCAATGTGGATGGAGCTGGGCGACGAACCCATGGTTCTTGAAACGCCGCCCGATGTTCTGGGGATTATTGACGATCACTGGTTCAAGTACGTCGCTGACTTTGGTCGCCTCGGGCCTGACAAGTCAAAGGGAGGCAAGTTCCTGATCGTTCCCCCGGGATACGAAGGTGACCTGCCTGACGAGGGATACCACGTCTACCACACCAACACGTACGGCCACTGGGTGATCTGGCGTGGGTTCCAGGTTGATGGCTCTACGAAACCGGCCGTTGATGCAACGAAGAGACACTTCCGTGCCTATTCGTGGTCAGAGAGGAACAACCCGCCGGCGATGAAATTCGTCAACGTGTCCGGCGAGTTCAACAATACGATCCACCGCATGGATTTTGAGATTTTCCATGAAATCAACGCCGTGGTCCAAGCCGAACCCAGCAAGGGCCAGAATCCGGAAATCCTGGGCGTACTCGCGGCCATCGGGATCAAGAAAGGCGAGCCGTTTGAACCGGATGCACGCATGAAGGCGATCCTCACCGATGCTGCCGAAGTTGGTTCCGTGGCAGTGCGGACGATCATGTCGAGGCCACGAAACGAAGAATTCTTCCTCTTTCCCGGGAAATCCAAATGCTGGACCAATCCCTTTGTCGGAGGGAGCCACGAATTCGCAGTGGACGGTGTGCAGATTCTCGACGGTCGCGCCGCGTTCCACTTCTACGCAACCGGGATCACGCCGGCGATGGCCGCGAAAATCGTCGGCAAGGGTTCGAAATACGCAGCAGCCTATCTGGATAACAATGGCAACGCTTTTGACGGGAGCCGGACCTATCGAGTACGAATTCCCGCTAACCCGCCGGCCAAAGATTTCTGGTCATTCACGCTCTACGACAATCAAACGCGTGCCATGCTGCAGACGGATCAGCGCTTCCCTGGCATCGACAATAACAAGAAGGGCATGATCAAGAACGAAGATGGCTCATACGATGTCTATTTCGCGCCGGAGCCGCCGGCCGGGCAGGAGAACAATTGGGTACAGACCGTGCCTGGAAAAGGTTGGAATATGCTATTCCGCCTTTACGGTCCACTTCAACCCTGGTTCGACAAGACCTGGCGTCCCGGTGATCCCGTTCGTATCAAATAGAACCGTTGTCATCTGAATCATGATTGGGAAAGAGGCCGTATCGCATGGCGCGGTACGGCCTCGTTCTTTTGGACAACGATGGAACGGTGTTACAGCTTCATGCTAGCGGTCCTTCCGGTAGCGGCTACCCAACGACATGGTTCGCCCTTCCCATTCGGTTCCGCCGTCAACCGTGCGTAGCAGCAGTTCGTTGCCACTGAGCGGCATGAATCGTCCATTGCCATCCAATGCGAATGTCGCGCTGCCGTTGGTCAGCTGAAACTTCCACTTGCCATCAGCTTCCGCAGGTAACTCGAAGAGCGCGGTCGCGAGATAGAGTGGTGACTCGGGAGTGGCATCCCTGCCATAACCCAGTGTTGTCATACCAGCCGTTCCTGAATCCATATTGGCCGCTGCCACAGATGGAGAACCCGCGAAGACAAAGTCCGCACGCTCCTCATCCATTTCAATTGCGATCGGCGAGAGTGCAAATCCGTTCTG
>JBMYUM010000441.1:0-3500 GCA_049605375.1 Phycisphaerae bacterium
GTCGCAGGATCGTCGGGCAGAACGTCATGCTCAGCCATGTGCAACTCGCCAAAGGCTTCAAGGTCGATTCGCATCAACACGAAAACGAACAGTTCGCGTGCGTGCTGCATGGTAAGATCAAGTTTACGCTTGGCGAAGGCGACGATCCGCAGACCGTCACATTGCGTGATGGTGAAACGCTGCATCTGCCGTCGAACGTGGTTCATTCAGCCGAAGCCCTGGAAGAGACCGTCATTATTGACGTGTTTGTTCCACCGAGTGAAGGAACAGGCATCGACAGGAAATCGTAATGAATGGGTACCCCTTACGGGTACGGCCTGGAAGAAAGAAACGATGCAAGCCTGAACGAAAGAAGCCCAGACCAGGTAAGCCTGGACTAGGGAATCCTAGACAAAAGAAGCAAGGTGGGATTCAGCCTTGGGAAGCACCTGGGCGATCGCCTCATCAACGCTGCATTCCAGCACGGAACCCGCCGCCTGCTTGTGCCCCCCGCCGCCAAACGCCTCAGCCAGTTCGACGACAGTCACTTCGCCACTGCCTCGGAAGTTGATCCGCGACTTCCCCTGTATCCCTTCCGTAAAGAGCATCGCCATGACAGCACCATCAACGGAACGCGGGATATCGACCTGATCGTCAATGTCAGCGGCCGTACAACCGGCCGCCTTGATCTCCTCATACGATGCGCTGCTGTAGGCAATGCGACCGTCGGCGATCACGCGCGTATTGGCATAGATCGTCTTCAGTAGATTGAATTCCGACTGCGACTGACTGCGGCAGAGCCGTTCACCCAGTTCTCCGACGCGAGCCCCGTGGGCTGCAAGCGCGGATGCAACCTGCAAACCGGCCGGCGTGGTAGTCGGAAGCGAAAAACCAGAGGTATCGGTCTGAATGCCAGCGTAAAGCAGTGACGCCGTTACCTCATCAACAGGCAAGCCCATGGCTTGCGTCACATAGAAGACAAGCTCGCAGGTACTGCCTGCCGTATCGACCACCCAGTCCAGCGTGCCGAACCGGGTGTTCGTGGCATGATGGTCGATGTTGATCAGTGGACGATCCCCGACCCAATCCGTCGCCTTGCGGTCGCGACCAACGTTGCATCGCGGCAGTTTCGCGGTGTCGAGCACCACGAAACCGTCCGCTTCAGAAAACGTATCATCGTTTGCTACATGGGGAGAGGCCCAATCAGCCATGAACTTGAGTCGCTGTGAAAGCGACCCAAGCGGCAGCGAAGCGAATGCCGTACCGCCTCCCTGCTGCATGGCCCGTGCAAGGCCAAACATGGAACCCAGCGCATCAGCGTCTGGCACAACATGGCTGATCAAGACCGGTCGTTTCAAACCGCGAAGAGCAGAAACGACTTCATCAGGCACGGTCATCAACGGTTCAAGCTGCGAACCTGTTGTCATGAATCTTCCCCGTGTGGGATCCTACTTCATTGAATCAATCAGAATGTCGGCAATTTCCGGGCGGGTGAACTCGACCGGTGGACGCTCGCCTTTCGACAGCATCTCACGAACCTTGGTGCCCGACAGGAAGATCTGGTCGCCCTCGATCTTCGGGAAGGTCTTGCCGCTGACCATGCCACCGGCGGTCTTCGACCAGGCCGCATGTTCAAAACGAAGCGTCTGGATCTGGAGACCGTCGCCCGGCAGTTCATCGAAAATCTGCTGTGCGTCATACGTGCCGTAATACTGACCGACACCGGCGTGGTCACGACCAATGATGATGTGACTGCAACCGTAATTCTGACGCATGACCGCATGGAGGATGGCCTCACGCGGACCGGCATAGCGCATCGCACCAGGGAGGATGCTCAGCATCGTGTGATCCGGATGGTAGTACTTCTCGATCAGCGTTTCGTAGCACTTCATGCGAACTTCAGCGGGAATATCACCGTCCTTGGTCGCCCCCATCAACGGGTGAATCAGCAAGCCGTCGGTGATTTCCTGAGCACACTTCGTCAGGTACTCGTGAGCACGGTGGATCGGATTTCGGGTCTGGAAAGCACTGACCGTCGTCCAGCCGCGTTTGGTGAACTCATCGCGGGTCTGGGCGGGCGTCAAACGATGAGCCACAAACATGGGTTCGTGACGCGGCGTGACAGCATCGATATCACCAGCGAGGCACGTGTCGCCTTCTTCCATGGTGACCTTCACACCGGGGTGTTCCAGATCGTCGGTACCGAACGCCTTGGTGCACTGCTTCTTCTTATCCTGCTTGTATTTTTCTGAAACGCTGAGGTAACCAAGGAGGCGGCCGGCGTCATCCTGCAAAGCGACGCGATCGCCAACGTTGACCTTGCCGGCCGTGTCATCATCAACAGCGCAGGTAATTGGAATGGGCCAGACCATACCGTTTGCCAGTGACATCGAATCGCAAACACTGTTGTAGTCGGCTTCGCCCATGAATCCGGAAAGCGGGCTCATCGCCCCGATGGCGATCATCTCGAAATCACACTGCTGGCGGGGATTCAGTGTGACCGTCGCCGCTACATCGCCACCTTCACTCGCCCCTGTACGGTCAACGAGCACGCCCCCGTGCGGCTGAACCATCTGCTTTCCCATTACCTTTTCACCTTTCTTCTGCTTCAAATGTGAGTCTTGTTACGTGCTATCCATCGATACCGCGACAAATGCCCGAGGCCCCTCCTCCGCCCCGCCGTCTACCCCGGCGCCATCTGTCTTTACGACGAATGGCCGCCAGTAGAACGCAGTTCTGCCCGGTATTCCCGCTTCCAACGGGTTCTCATGAGGGCAACGTGACGCGTCATGACGCAATCAACGCCTACACTCAATCGGTCGCCAAGACTAGAGACTCCCCGGAAAGATCGCAACCCCCAATCAGGGAGAAGGTAACGGAGCACTTCAGATAGGCTCGATCGGGAGATGAACTGGCGCGACCGCCATCAACGCGGCACGCGTGAGATGCGGAGACCCGCCCGGCGAAAGCCGGGCGGTGAATCGCAGTATGCAGGCTACGAGGCAGAGGCCTCGCCGGCTTGTGGTTGGCCTTCAACCGGAGCATCACCGGTGGGCGTTGCTTCGGCAGATTCGGCTTGCGGCTCGCCCTCGGCCTTCTTCGGCATGGGCTGCTTGGGGGGAGCGGGCTGCTTGGGAGCGGGCTTCTTCTGCGCGGCACCACCGCCGCCTCCACCACCACCGCCGGTCTTCGGCTTCACAGGTGCGACGATCATCGTCATCCGCCGACCATCCATGGCCGGCATGCGCTCAACTTTGACCGTGTCCCCGAATTCTTCAAGGATGCCACCAAAAATCTCAGACGCGAGCTCACGGTGAAAGCGCTCACGACCTCGGAAAAGCATGGTGAACTGAACCTTGTTTCCCTGGTCGAGAAAATCACGAGCATGCTTGACCTTGATTTCCCGGTCATGCGCATCAGTCTTGGGGCGGATACGGATTTCCTTCAACTGGACAGCGTGGGCCTGAGCCGCCATCTTCTGCCGCTTCTTCTGCTCGTACTTGTGCTTTCCGTAGTCCATG
>JBMYUM010000442.1:0-3229 GCA_049605375.1 Phycisphaerae bacterium
GTCTGGAAATAGCTGTCGAGGAATTTTCTTGCCAGAGGGGCACGTCCGGTCGATGCCAGCCATTGGAAGTAGCACATGAGCATGCCCCCTCCGATAGCGAATTGCGCAACAAAGACGTGAAAAATGCCAAGACCGCCGATGACCATGCCTTTCATCAACGGGCCGTAGTCGTGAATCGGGAAGTACGCGGGCAAGTCAGACTCCTACTGTCTTCCGACCATGCGTTGCATCCCCATGGGGTCCGTGCCCCCGGGTTCGCAAGTTGCAAGAGTGCCGTGACGCGGGCGAAGCCACAAAAATCGCAGCCGTCGCCATGGGATTGTACGGGCTCGCGAGGAAGCGTCGAGCGCAAGGGAATACCCAAGTCGTGGTGAACGTCAGACGGACGAAACGCATAAACCGCGTCGGCCGCGGGATCTCTCCGACGGCGTAAGGCCCCTTCAGCTTCAGGAACGTTCCGACATGGCAAAAAAGGACTGGCGGGACACCCGGTACGGTCCGATTATTACCCTACTCGCAGCACGGAAATCCACATTCGCAGGTGCGAACTTGGGGGTTTACGGTTGACAGAACGGGTATTCGTGCGACAATGCGAGGTTGATTATGGGCAGGGTTGTCGGGAGTTGTCAGATCAACTTTCGGGACGGCAACTGTCCTGATGCAACGTGGTCGCGAATGACTTGGTTTGTGGCGCGATGAACCTTTTCGTGACCTGCCGATTCATGATCGGATATGGAAGCCGTTTTGACCTGCTCGCTCCTTCTCTCGATCTATGAGGGTTGATGGAGCGGCTGGGTTTGTATCCTGGTGTTACCCGGATTTTCATCCGCATGTTAAGCGAAACGTATCGCCGATTGCTTCAGTTCGTCATGTCTGTTGCGGTCATTGGGCTTGGTGCCCTGGGTTGCTACGTGCTGATTGTCACGAAACCCACCCCCAAGCGCATTCAATCGTTTGAGCGCGTGCTTGAGGTGGCCACCGAGTCGGTTGCTGTCCATACAGAACAGTCGCCGATTGTCGGATACGGCACCGTTCGGCCCCGCAAGCAGATTGAAGTGGTGCCGCTTGTCAGCGGTCGTCTCGTCCACGCCCACTCGGATCTTGCCCCGGGCAAGATTATTCCTGCCGGCACGCTGCTGTTCGAACTCGACCCCACGATTTATCAATCCCGCGTCAGCCAGGTTAAGGCTGAGATCGCAGGATTGGAAGCGTCCGTGGGACGGCTCGATCAGGAGTTGACCAATCTTCAGGATCGCCTTGAAGGCGCCAAAGAGATGCTCGAGCTCGATCGAAACGCCTACGAGACGACCTTGCGTCTGTACGAGGACGACAAAGTCGGTACGCAACGGGGCGTCGATTTGGAACGAAAGCAGATGCTCGCCCAACAGGATGTCGTTTCCGGGCTGGCAAATTCTGTCGCAACGATCCCCCATCAGAAACTTGAAATTCAGGCCAAGCTGGAGGGTGCTCGCGCCAGCCTGAAACAGGCCGAATACAACCTCGACGCGACAAAGATCGTGGCCCCGTTCGACGCCCGTGTGGAAGCCGTTCATGCACGTGAGTCCCAGGTCGTCATGGCCCATTTGTCGATCGCCACGTTGACCGACATCAGTGCGTTTGAGCTCTCGGTCGGTATCGATCCGCGTGAACTCCGTTGGCTCGATCCAACACTTCATCCCGACGCGCTGAACAGTGATCCGGAAGCAGCCGATGCACCGGTCACGGTTCGATGGTCGTTGCATGGCCAGGAGTACACCTGGAACGGCCGCGTTTCGCGATTTGAGCGCGTGGACGAACGCACTCGTACCCTGCAGATGGTGGTTGAAGTCTTGAATGCCGACATGCAGGCTTCGGTCAGCATCGGTGGTATTGATATGGCGCCACGGCTGTCCATCGGCATGTTCTGCAGCGCGGAACTCCCGGCCCGTGAGCTTCCCGGTGCCGTCATGGTCCCGCGTCACGCAGTCCACGAAAACCGATGGGTGTACGTATTCGAAGCCGAAGACGAACATTTCGGTCGTCTCGCTCGCCGCGAGATCAGTGTTTTGCGATCCATGGGTGATCAGGTCCTCGTTGACTTTGATGATCGCCTGACGTCCGAGCCTTGCGAGCTTGCCGTGGGTGACGAAATGGTCGTTTCGCGGCTGGCTAAACCGGTTCTGGGCATGCGTGTCCGTCGTCGTGGTTCAGCCATCGCCTGTCAGCAGCAAAACACCCCGATCATGCTGGCATCGCACGACGTGTCCAACGCCCAGAGCAACACAGGCTTGTCATCGCCCTCTTCTTATCGCCCAGCGCGACTGGTCAGCGCAGGAATGACGCCAGGGGATCAGTAGTCGATGCTCCGCGGTATTATCGCGGGCGGCGTGCGCAACCCCGTTCTCGTCAATCTGGTCATGGCCTGCACCCTGATCGGCGGCGTGTTCAGCGTCTACCGGATGGTCAGTGAGGCCTTTCCCGAATTCAGCCTCGAATATCTCTCCGTCACGATCGTCTACCCCGGCGCAAGCCCCGAAGATGTCGAACGCGCGATTTGCATTCCCGTCGAGGAGTCGCTGCGCGGTGTAGAAGGCGTCCGTGAAGTGTCGTCACTGGCTGTCGAGAGTCTCGGCACCACCTGGTTGCTCATGGACTACGACGTCGATGATCCGGCCAAGGTACTGGACGATGTCAAAGAGCGGATCGGACAGATAACGACCTTCCCCTCCGAAACAGAAGAACCCATCGTCAAACAGATGGTTTTGAAGGCTGAAGTGATCAACGTTGCGGTCTACGGTGACGTCGCTGAGCGGACGTTAAAGCGAATCGCCCAGGAAGTGAAAGACGATCTGCTCGAAGATCCGGCGATTTCGCAGGTCAGCCTCTCCGGCGTACGCGAAGAAGAAATCGTCATTGAGGTGTCCGAAGACACCCTGCGTGCACACAACCTCACCATGACGCAACTGATGGCGATCGTCGAGCGCGGAAGCCTCGACTTGCCCGCCGGGACCATTCGCACCGCTGATGAAGAAGTCACCTTGCGTGTCACGGGCCAACGCTACACCGCTCGAGACTTCGAGGAAATGGTGGTGATCGAGAGTCCCGAGGCGATCATTCGCCTGGGCGACCTGGGCCGCGTCTCCGAACGGTTTTCCGACAAAGTACAGCGGGGACGATTTAATGGGCGACCGGCGGCGCTCGTTTCCGTCTACAAGACCCCCACTGAAGACAGCAAGCGAATTTCTCGCGC
>JBMYUM010000442.1:3239-3500 GCA_049605375.1 Phycisphaerae bacterium
GTTCGAAGCTACGTCAACGAACGCCAGGCCTGGCTGCCCGATCGTCTGAAGATGACCGCATGGGGTGATACCTCACAAGTGATTGACGCCATGATTTCCATGCTGGTCCGCAACGGGGTTGCCGGCGTGGGCTTGGTCTTTATTACCCTTCTCTTCTTTCTCGACCTGCGAACGGCCGGGTGGGTCGCACTCGGTATTCCAGTTTCGTTTTCCGGTGCATTGATCTTGATGTGGTATCAAGGCCAGACGATCAACCTGATC
>JBMYUM010000443.1:0-3489 GCA_049605375.1 Phycisphaerae bacterium
CTGACGTCACGCGTCAGAAGGAAGCGGAACTTGATCTACTGAACGCCAAAGAGCTGGCAGAATCCGCCAACCGTGCCAAGAGCGACTTCGTCGCAAACATGAGCCATGAAATTCGGACACCGATGACCGCCATCATCGGTTATGCGGAGTTGCTCCAGAGCGACGATGAATTCCGTAACGACCAATCGCAGGTCGACAATGCCATCCAGTCGATTCGCTCCAATGGAACACACCTGCTCGATGTGATCAATGACATCCTCGACGTCTCCAAGATCGAAGCGGGCAAGATGAGCGTCGAACACATTCCCATCTCGCTGATTCAGCTGGTCAAAGAAGTGACGGAGATGCTCGAAGCGCGAACCCGCGGCAAGGGACTGAAGTTCGATCTTGTTTACCAGACAAGAGTGCCGGAGATCATCTTTACCGATCCGACTCGCCTGCGGCAGATTCTCCTGAACCTCGCCGGCAATGCCATCAAATTTACAGAGGTCGGTGGTATCGAGCTTCGTATCGCATATTCACCGCACAGTGGCATGATGAACTTTGATGTAGCCGATACAGGCATCGGGATGACCGAAGAACAGTGCGCTCGGATCTCAAAATTTGAAGCCTTCTCGCAGGCCGACGAGAGCACGACGCGCAAGTTCGGCGGGACCGGACTCGGACTGCGGATTTCCCAGGCCCTGTCCGTCATGCTCGGCGGCACCATTACCGTTGAATCAACGCATGGTGTAGGCACGACGTTCCATCTGTCGATCGGCGCCGGCGACGTTGACCCGAATGACCTGGTCATGCCGAACGAGATATCAGCACGGTCGGCGAAGCCGATCAAGAACGACAAGTCCCAAACGGACTGTGACGCGCTCGCTTCGAGCTTACACAACGTGAATATCATGCTTGCCGAAGACGGCCCGGACAACCAACGCCTGATCTCCTTCCATCTTAAAAAAGCCGGCGCGAACGTCGTCATTGCAGAAAACGGACGCATAGCCGTTGAGAAGTTCTTTGAGGCTGAAGAGGATGATAAACCTGACATCATCCTGATGGACATGCAAATGCCGGAACTGGACGGCTATTCGGCAACACGGTTGCTCCGGAAGCGTGGATGTGATCTTCCCATCATTGCCTTGACCGCACACGCAATGGAAGGTGATCGCCAGAAGTGCATGGATGCCGGCTGCAGCGACTTCCTGACCAAACCCGTCGACCGAAACGAACTTGTCATCTGCTGCGGCGAGTGGCTTGATCGCTACAGCACCTCAAAGCTGATCGCGGCAGAATAGACACCGGCACTTCGCCTACAAAAGAAGGCAGCCACGCAACCACCGTGACTGCCTCTCAGCAGAACCTACATGTACAACGTATGCATGTGCGTCCTCAGTGTTTCGGCACATGCGGTAATGTTCACGAAAAAACGACCTTAGTCACCCTCCGGCGCCGGGGTAACCAGCGAACGAATCTGCTCGGCCATATCACCGCCGCCGAATACGAAGGTCGATCGCGTACCCGACAGGATTTCGCCCAACTGTTCCAGTTCTCGCATACGCGCGAGTTCCGGGTTGTCGGACAGCAACTTGGCCGTGTTCGCCTGACTACGTGCAGCAGCGGTTTCCTCACGCCGCTTGATCAAGTTCGCCTGCGCCGTCTTTTCTGCCTCAATCACCTGGTTGAGGATCGACTTCATTTCTCCTGGGAGAATGACGTCCTTCAAACCGACACTCTTAACCGATACACCGAAATCAGCAGCTCGCGATGAAAGAACTTCACGCACTTCACCGCTTACGGACTCCTTATCGGCAAGCAGAGCGTCAAGCGAACGAGTACCGACAGCACCACGCAACGCCAGCTGCGCTTCACGGTAGAGTGCCTGATCGTGATCTGCCACAACCGTGACACTCTTCTGCGAATCGACGACCTGGTACGTAACGACCAGGTTGACACGTAGCGTCACCTTGTCCTTGGTCATGATTTCCTGACCGGCAACGTCGGCGACCTGTTCACGCCGATCGATCACCTTCCAGGTTACCCTTCCGACATCTCGCCAGAAAACGTTCCGCCCCGTTTGCAACCGATCCACAATCTGACCGTCTCGCAGCAACAGCGCATCTTCGTGATCGGCGATGTCAACGCCCACCAACCACTTTGACGAACCGGAGAAAGCGACGACGGTATCCAGCTTCGGGTGATCGAAACGGAGGTCAGACGTATCAAAGACCTCAATTTCCAGCTTCGCCGGACTCTTCCAGAACGCATGGCGTCCCGGCCCGACAACGTAAGCCAGCCGGCCATCTTTCCAAACGAAGGCACGATGACTGTCATCCAGATCAATGACCGCCAGTTGCTGTGCCAGACTCTCGTTCTGAAGCAGAACGTCGAGCAACGGATGCTCAAATTTTGTCTGCAGCTTGCTGACTACATCGATTCGTGCTCGCTCACGGCTCCACAGTTGACTCCAAACTCGGTACGAGCCGGCCGTCAACACACGTCGGAGTTCGCCGTACCGGTAGAGCAGACCGACCTCGTACGACTTGATTCGGACCAATCCAAGCATAGCGGCTCACCTCCTTTCCATCATAAATGAGCCTGTCTCTATCAAACGAACGCCCGAAGGCGATTCAAAGCGTTGCGGCATGCAAGATCACGATCCAATGCCATCACATGCGTGGAACGGAACACCGATTAAGGAATGCTGGACATGCCTTCCTGAACCTGTTTGCACAAGTGCGTCCACAGGATCAACCCCGCATGTCCGGCAAACCGGTATCCTCAGCGTTTCAAGGTCCTTTGCATGCTGTTGCCCGGTACTGTGTACGTTCGCACAACGATAAACATCGCGCGTACGTGTCACAGATGCCGAAAAACGGATGCATTGTCACATCATCTCACAGGCCGCGGTCATGCGATCGAGTCGCACTTAGGAAGGGATTCGAACCCTTTCGTCACGGTTATCAGTCGTGTGCTCTAACCAATGAGCTACCCAAGGTGGTTTGGTCAGGAATCGAACCTGATCCTATGGCCCACAAATGAATGACATTTGTCAACGGCCCATAGACGCCAAACCGATATAGTTTCCGATACCGTTCACGGAACACACCCAAGCCATACGGAAGAGCATCGCTCTCCGCAGCCAGAATGCGCCGCCGGCTTCCTATCGGCCAAACCCAATAATTCGCCCAGCGCTGCGCAGAACACGACCACGGCACACTTCCATCATTCATGGGAAAATGCGATCGTCACGCCTGGCAGCATGGGCACAAAAAAACCCCAGCCATCCTCACCGGATCGCTGGGGTTTGGTGTGATACCCAATTTCCCATCAATATTCCGGTGGAGAAATATCCAAGATGTCCGTTGGAATGACAACGTTTTCACATAGCTGCGTCAGAGGCGCAAAACCATGTCCGTCGCTGCCGAGCAGAAGAATGACACGCATACCTGCACTGCTCTCCCAACGCCTGGTCGATTGATCATGTCTATTGGAAGTTATGCG
>JBMYUM010000444.1:0-3471 GCA_049605375.1 Phycisphaerae bacterium
TCGTGCGCATGCGGGAGGGCATCAAGGCCTACAATGCTATGCACGGGGTCCCGAGTACGCCGACGCGTGGTTATCATGAGACGATAACGGTGGCGTTCATGTCCCTCGTTGGTGAGGCTCTTCAACGTGATGAATGGGTCTCAGACAGTGCGCTGTTTCTTCGTTGTCATGCGCATCTTCTGGATCAGGGCATTCTTGACCGGCATTATTCAAATGAGCTGTTGTTTTCGGCCGAGGCCAGGGCTTCGTTCGTGGCTCCGGACCGTGAACCGTTGCCGGTGGTGACGTTCAGCGAGGTGTAGTGGCGTCAGCCGATTGGGGGACGACCCCCGCGGACTCTTGCTGCACCGTTTCGGAGCAGTTGAATCCGAGGGGGCATTTTCGACCCTTTCTGTTTTGCGAATTGCGTTACTACGTTTTCTGTTACTACGCTTTGTGTCTCTACGCTGCCATTCGGTCGTCAACAACGTTTGCTTGTTGTTACGGGACGCTACCGTTCGCGTGGTTCTTCGGTTGCCGGCGGATTGCCATCCAGCCTCGGCTGATTGCTCTGCCTTGGTGGGATGTCATCGGTTGGCACTCTAAAAACGTCATTTGCGAGTTCGTTGCCGATCCCGGTGTTTCGCCTGATGATGCGTGCCAGCGATTCTTCCTCGACCATACGAACGAGTGGCGGCGGCAGGTAGGCTTGGTACCAGAATCGATCGCCATCGCGCAGACGGACGAACTGGTCGACGAGGATTGCGTGCCACGTTTCTCCGACCATTGCATTCTGGTGGTGGTCTTCCGCGAGTCCGCCCACCCAGAGGTCAATGTCGTTGACCGAATCGTAGATGGCACTGAGATTCGTTTGCACGTCAGCGTCGGACGTCACGTCGCCGAACGTTGCATGTGCAGGTAATCCAAGGGCGATACGCATGCCGTTCAAGGTCGGGAGTCCGTGATCTCTACCGCGTTGGATGTTGAGCGCGGGGAGGTCGAATCCTCCGGCTCCGGGCGGTCCGAAGAGGAAGTTGCGGACGTCATCGATGACGGCGACGTCAACCCGTTGTGCGCGTTGTGCCGCGAGTCCTCGAAGAACCGTGTCTATTCCATTGTCGATAATTTCCGTCGGATTGAAGAATGCGTCGGCAAGCTGCAGATGTCCGCTAGCCACTTCGTTGCCGTTGGCTGCGATTCGCAACAGCTCTGGTGAGAGCATGCTGTGCCCCATGCGATAGGCGGCGGTCGCGAACTCGTTTGCGATACCCGCATCGATGTTGGGATTGTATCCCTGGTACGGTGGCAGTGCGTCGGTTCCCAACAGCAGCGGGAGAAATTCCCGGTAGGTGATGACCTGCATTTCGGCGATCACGATTGCTCGTGCGTGCTCATAGACTTCGTCACCCGAGAGTTCAGGGTTCTCACCCGCTATCACGTCTGCCCAGTGATTGTGTTCCCTGACGAACAGCGTGTGCATGGCAGCGAGACCGACCTGTTCGTTGGCCCGAATGTCGCCGGCCAGGAAGAAGTTCGGCGCATTGCTGGGCGCGTTGGCCAAGCCAGCCGTGTTGAACGGAAGGAGATCGCCATCGCTGGTCAGCAATTTTCCCGTTCCGTCTTTGGTGCGGAGCGCGGTGTTTCGCTCTTCATCGGAGCCATAGACGTTGGTTCCATCGATGTAGGCTGATATTTCATTGACCTGCTCGCGGACTCCGTCCACGGTGTCATATGCTGAGCGGTCAAGTGGAATGGTGACCGCTCCGGAGTTGGTGGGGTCAAACCACGCGTCGCCGGTCGGCACGACGATGTCGAGTGGCTCTTCGGGTGACGCCACCGGTGTCTCATCGATATCGTGGTCGAGGAACTGTCCCCATTGCCAAAGGTAATCCGACGCGCGTTCTTCATTGAATCGATCATCTGCCTGATCGATGACGGCGTTGCTGACGGCTCGGGCGCTGGGTCGATCCTGGCCGGCCGGGACGGAGTTCCCGTCCTCGTAGCGGGGCGGTGCCATACGGATGAACACTGTGCCCGCTGCACCCCATGAAGGGTTGTTGATGTTGTTGCCCAGTCCATCGATCGTTCGGTATTCGTCCGGGAATCGCGCTGCGTTTCCTTTTCCATCTTTGGGCTGTTGTGACTGTCGGTTACGTTTGTTCGGTCTTCGTTGACGCTGCACTTGCGACGTTGCGGTTGGGCCGTCGTTCTGACGTTGTATCGAGTCCGCGCCTTCTCCGAGATTCGGCGCTATCTGGTTGTCGATGACTTCGTTGACAGTCACCGTTTCCTGCAGTCGGTTTGACTCGCTCGAATCAGCCGTGTCGTTCGCGCATGCCATGACCAAGCTCAGTATGGCTGTCATTGATGCCAGGATTTGCAGGTATTGACGTTTATGGATCCAGCTTTTCTTTGTTGCGCCTTGTGAGGCATTGGCGCTTGCCGTTGTCGGGTTCATCATTCGTCTCCCGTCGTGTTTCGGGTCGTATCGCGCTTGCGGCCGACTTGCGGGCGGCCGACAGGTACGTTGCGTGACTTGCTGATTTCTTTTCCGTCAGGTACGGATGTTGCTTCGCTCGTTATTCACGAGCGAATTCGTCGACGACGTACTCGCGTTTCCATCACCTGTGATCAAACAATGACTTGTGTATTTCCATTGAAGATAGCGAAGTAGAGATTTCGGATCTACCCGATACTGGCTGGCATGGTCACGTTGAATAGTTATCGGATGTAGGCGTTTGTTGAACCGGCGAAAGTCCTTATCGGACTTTGCATGGACCGTTGCGTTGCACGTTGTTTCGTTGATGCAATCAACTCCAACTCTCATCGTCTTCAACTTGTGTTTCTGAGTCATCATCTGCTTGCTCCTTGTTTGTGGTCGGTTGGTTCTGTTCTTTGCGTACCGGGGCCGTTGCACGGCCGCGTTTTGCAGACGCGTTGGTTTTCGGTCGCCGGTGATTGTGGAATGGAATCTGGAAGAACGTCGTGAGATTGACTGTGCAGGGTGACGACCAGACTTAGTCGTCGTTGCTTGTTTCAATCAACGTATTCGTTCCGATCGCTTGTTGTGTGAAGATACTGAGCAGGGAAACAACAGACGCATTTCCTCGACCTCCTTTCCAGGGGGAGTCGGTTGCCGGTTTGTCTATGTCATGAAACGCGAGGCGTTGCCGTGATCTACCGTCACCAAGAAGTTTTAACGTGGACGTGGTTATCGAGGGTTATGTTGTTGGGTGGGGATCATGCCCGCGCCCACCGTTGGTGGGACTTGGGCATGGCACCTGAGGTTGGGTGTGTGACGTTATCGGGGGATCCAAAACCGTATCGGTGGACAAGGTTGCCAAGCGTCGAGCCAGGGCCCGACCTACCGCTGATGTTGGGGTGTGTCAGTCTGTCTTGCATGCTTACTCCCGCCTTCGGCAGGTGGTACGTGGTTTTCGAGGGTTATGTTGTTGGGTGGGGATCATGCCCGCGCCCACCGTTGGTGGGACT
>JBMYUM010000445.1:0-3469 GCA_049605375.1 Phycisphaerae bacterium
GGGCTATGTCATGTCAGATGGGGCTACCGGGTCCCATTCGTCGATAACAGAAGATCGGCTGTTGAGGTCAGGAATTCGCCACGGTCCTTCATTCGTAACGGAGACCGGTGGTTACCACGGGGGTGGATGAATACGATGCAAGACAACAAATCAAACAGCAACACTGTACGCAGCAGCACTGTTCGCAGGGACACTGTACGCAGGGACACTGGCATAAATCACAAGCGATCCGAAAAGCAACCGACTCGAATCGCAATGCGAAAATCGCAATTCGCACTCGCGAATGCGGCCATCATGGGAGGGCTCATGTGGGGAGCCCCCTCCCTGATGGGAAAATCGCACTTTGTGGACGTCACGAAAGACGCCGGCATCAATCATCGCCATTTCCAGCCAGTGCTCGATCAGAAACTCGACAACATCATGTCGTGGGTGACGAGTGTCGGTGCCGCTGCAGCAGCGGGCGATTTCGATAACGACGGCCTGATCGATCTCTACGTGACCAACTCCCGTAAAGACAAACCCAACTACCTCTACCGTAATAACGGCAACGGCACCTTCACGGATGTCGCCGCCAGCGCCGGCCTTGCAAACGTCAACGGCGACCTGGGCGTCAGCATGGATTGCGTCTGGGGTGATTTTGACAACGACGGTTGGTCCGACCTCTACCTGCTCCGCTGGGGTAAAGATTCGTTGTATCGCAACCTGGGCAACGGCACGTTTGCCGATGTGAGCGATTCTCACTTCACGCAACGCGATGGCAGCCCTGGCACGGACTGGGCAAACGGCAACGGCGTTATTTTCATGGATTACGATCTTGACGGTCGACTGGACATTTACGTTGGCAATTATTTCCGTGAGCAGGATCTCTGGAACCTGGAAGACACACGGATCATGCACGACGATTTTGAGAAAGCACGCAACGGTGGAACGAATTTTATGTACCACCAGAAAGAAGACGGCACGTTTGAACAAGTCGCCGAACAACTGGGCCTTGAAGATCCGGGCTGGACCCTCGCCGTCGGGTCCGCCGACATCAACAACGACGGATATCCCGACTTGTACTGCGCGGATGATTTCGGCCCTGACCAACTGTTCGTGAATCGTGGCAACGGAACCTTCGTCAATGCCACAGAATCGGCCATCGGGTTCGACACCAAGAAAGGCATGAACGTCGATTTCGGCGATTTCAATAACGATGGATGGATGGACGCCTACGTCACCAACATCACCACGGCCGAGTACCTCCAGGAAGGCAACATGCTGTGGCACAACAACGGCCTCGACGAAAAAGGTAACGTCAGCATGATCGACGTGGCCATCGAGACCGGCACCTACGACGGCGGTTGGGGCTGGGGTGGCAAGTTCCTAGACTTCGACAACGACGGCGACCTCGACGTATTGACCGTCAACGGCTTCATCAGCGCCGGCAAGGGAGATTACTGGTACGACCTCGCGTCGTGGACCGTAACGGATTCCTTCGCCGGCGACGCCTCAAACTGGCCCAGCATCGGTGATCGGTCTTTCTCAGGCTATGAAACCACCCGCGTATTCAAGAACGACGGCTTCTTCTCGTTCACCGAAAGTGCCAAGGATCTGGGCATCGACAGCAACCGGGACGGACGCGGTATCGTCGTGTTCGATTTCGACAATGACGGCGACCTCGACGTGTTCCTCGCCAATCAAAACGCAGAACCCCAGCTGTTCCGAAACGACAACCCCGGTCGACACCGCGGCGTCATACTGAAACTGGAGCCGCAACCGGGCCGTGGCGTTACACGGGACGCGGTCGGCACGCGCGTGACGCTGGTCGGCGAAAAAGACATGCAGATTCGCGAACGTGACGGTGGTAACGGTTACAGCGGACAAAGCGATCCGCGCATCCACTTCGGTCTGGGACGGCAGCGAACAGCGAAGCTGATCGAAATTCGCTGGCCCGACGGCGGCCTTCAGTACATGGAGAATGTGCCCGGTGGACGCGTCACCGTAGTGAAACAGGACCCGGCACAATACGCAGCACAGATGGCCGTCAAAGTCGACGCGCCGAAGCAGTGGAAAAAGAAAGTCGACGCGCCGAAAAAGATCAAAGTCGATAAGGCAAAAATCGAAGCCATGGTGGCGCAACTCGAAGAAAAGCTGAACGGCCAGTCCGAGGGACATCACACCGCAAGCCTCTATCGCTCACAATGCCAAAGCATCGAAGCACAGGATCGTGCGGTACGCTTCCTCAAAAAACTCAGCCGCAAACAACCCGCAAACACGGACCTGAAGATTGAACTGGCCTGTGCCTACGTCGACAAGATCCCAACATGCGGAGGCTTGGCCGCCATCGTCAGCAAGGGTTCTCTCGCAAACAAAGCCATCTCCGTGCTCAATGGCGTGATCGAAGATCACCCGAAGCACTGGCTGGCCTACTACTGCCGAGCCATGAACCACCTGCATTGGCCACGCGCCTTGCGGCACAGCGACGACGCCGTCGCCGATTTCAATAAGTGCCTCGACTTGCAGAAAGTGAACGGAGAAACGCCGGAGAAGGCCTACTACGTCCGAACCTATCTGGGCCTCGGCGATGCCTACGCAAAAATGAAATCATTCACCGAAGCCCGTCGCGCCTGGAGCGACGGCGCACGCCTGTTCCCCCAGAACAATGATCTGAATCGCCGATTGAGCATCCAGGACAATGATCAGTTGTTCGATTTCGTCATGGAACAACGCAGCCTGGAAAATCCGATTGACTCTGATCTAACATTCATCTACGAAGGTTAGGAGTTCCGAAAGATCGGCACGTGCCCGGTCTCGGACTCCAGAGGTCTTAGTCGGATTCAGAACCTGCATGCCGTTCGCAAGAGATGTCTCTCATGGCTCCCTGATCAAGATCCCCGACCGCGCGGTCGCCTTGGCCGATGCCGGCAGGTTGCGCGGCCGGCAGTGGTCACTGGCGGAAATCTGTGAACACCTGCTGCTCGCCGTCAAATCGACCGTGGCCGGTGCCAGCCTGGAAGGAAACGCTTGGCGTTCAGAAGCACCGTGGCCTCGCCGCATGAAACGATGGTGGCTCAAGCACGGAACGCTGCGAACCGGGTTCATTCCTTTCGGCATCGAAGCGCCGTCCATCGTGCAACCTCGAAAAGGCCTCGAACTGGACGAGGCCATCGAACAATTGCGTGTCGCTGCTTCAGATTTTGAAGACCTGTTTCAAACCCCTGGTGTTTCCTGGTCGGACCACAGCATCCTGGGCCCGATGTCAGGCCCCATGTGGCGCCGATTTCACCATGTCCATGCAGCCCATCATTTCAACTGCGTGGAAACATCGAACGTGGTCATGGCCTCGGCTCCGTAGTCGGCATTATCCACATTGTTCTGGATTGAAGCGAACCGCACCCCGATCTATAGTGCCCCCCGGATCGGGATGTACCCGTTCCGGAACGCATCACCCGGATCCGTCTGGAGATTTCGGGCGCCATGCGACGAT
>JBMYUM010000446.1:0-3437 GCA_049605375.1 Phycisphaerae bacterium
CCAGCATCGACTTGTGCTTGTCAAACATGGCTCGATTGTCGACTTGCCCCGCGGTCATCACCATCACGCTCCTCGCTTCCTTGGAAAGGTCCGGGCGGACGCCGCTCCGATACCGGCCCTCCGCGTTCCCATGACTTCAGACTACAGCATCGTAGACTTTATGACCAGCGAAGCGGATCGACCAGCCATCGCTTCCTCTACCGTCTTTTGCGCCGATGTCGACAGTTTGCCATCGGAATTGGGAACAAATCAGTATCGCTGACGGTTGTAGTCGGCAGACGCGCGGATCGCGCAAGGGTCGGATGCGACCCGACGGCATGACGTGACGCATCCAGCTGTCACGGCATTCACCGGTACCGGTCACATTGACGCTTCCGGGGGTTCGCGTTTAGAAGTATCACAGGGGTGTTCATTGGGAGGGGGTTGTAGCGCCGGGCGTCTTCGGCCTACCTTTTTCATCGATGAGTCATTGCCTACGATGGTCCATGATGACCCGTGAGCGGGTCCGCGAGACGGACTGAAATCACAGTCAGTGTGCCTATTCCCATAGCGGGCAAGCTAAGGCTACGGGCCGATTCAGGCATTCGGCCGATTCGATGAGTAGGCCGACTCGAGTATAAGTGAGTCAAGCGTGTCAACGTTTACTATTCTCTCCGAAGATCATCCCGACGAATACGGTGCGTTGCTGGAGCAGTGCGGATTTGACCGGCTTTCAGCCACGGAAATCCGGACGCTCCAGGTCAATGTGGGGCGAATGTGCAATCAGGTATGTCGCCATTGCCACATCGATGCCGGCCCGCACCAGACTGAGATGATGGACCGAACAACCATTGATCATGTCATTCGTCTTTCGCAGCATGACTCCGTCAAAATTTTGGATGTCACAGGTGGCGCGCCGGAAATGCACCCAGATTTTCGCTACCTTGTGGAACGCGTTCGCCCGCATTGCCAGACCATCATCGATCGCTGCAACCTGACCATTTTGCTGGAACCCGGGTATGAAGACCTTGCGGCGTTTCTTGCCAAGAATCACATAGAGATTGTGGCGTCGCTTCCTTGCTACGAGGAGGACAATGTCGACAGTCAGCGTGGCAACGGGGTGTTTGAAAAGAGCATCGCTGCTTTGCAGAAACTGAATTCGCTCGGCTACGGAGAAGAAGGCGGCGATCTGGTTCTAAACTTGATCTTCAATCCAGTTGGCGCGAGCCTCGCCCCCCCGCAGGAAATGCTGGAGGGCCAATACAAGTCCATCCTGCACGAGCGCTACGGCATTCGGTTCAACTCATTGTTTGCCATGAACAATGTTCCGATCAATCGGTTCGAGACTTTCTTGCGTCAGTCGGGCCAGCTGGAAAGTTATATGCATCAGCTTGCTGCCGCGTACAACCTCGAGACCATTGATTCGTTGATGTGCCGACACCAGATCTCCATTCGCTGGGATGGCCGACTTCATGATTGTGATTTCAATTTGATCAAGGGCCTACCCCTGGCCGATGGATGTCCGCAACACGTGCGTGATCTTGATCTGGACAAAATCAATGAGCGACGTGTCAGTCTTGGATCGCACTGCCTGGCCTGTACCGCGGGACACGGCTCATCCTGCACCGGAGCGCTATCCGGCTCATGACATCGCGCGGGGTACCGAGGGTCACGTGTCGTTTGAACCTGGAATGATCAACCCAGGATTTTGTGCATCTGAGACAGTCGGTAGTTGAAGATTGTCAGCAGATCTCGCTTGATGAACAGAGGGTGGAGGATCATTCGGAATGGGACACCGTAGCTGATTTCATCCTCTACGATGGTGTTTGCCCCACGATCAATGAAGCGGTGTTCGTGCCGCCACCATCGGTACGGCCCCTTCTTCTGCACATCCATGAATCGATACGGTGGTTCCCAAACCGTGATTTCCGATCGCCAGCGCATCGGCAGCCCGTGCATTCGCAGCCGGTAGTCGATGTTGAGTCCCACCGCCATCTCCAATGGCTGGGGCGTCACGATGTGGAAATGAAGGAAATCGGGTGTCAGCACTTCCAAATTCGCCGCGTCGGCAAAAAACGGAAACACCGTTTCAAGCGGTGCAGGAATTCTTGTGGTCGCCAGCAACCGATAACCGGCTCCATCACGCTTGATTTCCAGCTTGTCACTTCCATTCATTGGCCTTGCCCCATTGAATTCAGTCAAATCGCCCAATCCGGCCATACTGCGGGTAAACCCCTGCCAACTTCCGTAACAAGCTCATATTCCTTGAGTATTCTACCCATCCGCGGATAATAGGCCTTGCCGTACGAATGTTTTGAAAGCTAAAATAGAGCAAAACGTTCACCAAGGATAGGTAGATAAGAGGTCTATGAAGGAATATCTTTCGCCACGACAAGCTGCCCGCGCGATTGGGGCTAGTGAAGCGTCACTGAAAAGGTGGTGCGACCAGGGGCTATTGCCAGCTGTTCGAACCGGCGGCGGACACCGCAGGCTTCCCGTGTCCGGAGTCGTCAGCTTCATCCGTCAGCGCGGTATCACCATTCGTGATCCTGCCGTCCTGGGCATGCCGGCAACAACAGGTGCAGGTCCGGGAACGCTGGCGAAAGCACGTGATCGCATGCGCGACGCTCTGCGTGACGGGGATGGCGATAAGTTCCGTGCTGCAGCTTTTGATTTATACCTTTCCGGTCAGTCAATTGCCGTCATTGGTGATCAGGTGATCAGTCCGGTATTCGAAGAGCTCGGACAGCTCTGGGACCACGGCAATCTGGAGATCTACCAGGAACGTCGCGCGATCGAGATCTGTACACAGTGGTTGTATGAGGTCAGACCGGCGGTCGGCATTCCAGAAATCGACGCGCCATACGCGCTCGGTGCGACGCTTAGTGGTGACCCTTATTCCATGCCAACGACGATTGTCGAAGTCGCGTTGCTGGAGGCCGGTTGGCGGGCCGAATCCCACGGTGTCAATCACCCACTTCATACGTTGCAGGCAGCCGTGCTGGACAAGAGACCGCGTATGGTATGGGTCAGCTTTTCCATTATTCCGAACGAAAGCGAGTTGTTGCGGGAATGGCCTGATTTCTATGACGCTTGCGCCAAGCAAGGAACCTTGGTCGTCGTCGGAGGTCGCGCGTTGACGGATGAGCTTCGCCGATCGATGAAGTACTCCGCATTCTGCGATACCTTGGATCACCTGGTAACCTACACGTCCGAAATTGCCGGGCGGCGAACGCAACCGGTTGACTAGAACCGTGGTGATGAGCTCGCCCCGAGAGGACTAGCGGACGTTCGAGTCCGCTCCATCTCCTGAATGCGCCAATGCATTCATCAGTTCGAATAAGTAGTTGTCGATACAGTGTATAGTCGAAGGAGGGTCGGGGGACTTCTATGGCTTCGGTTTACATTGACAGACTGAAATCCGTCCAGAATGAGCTGGACACGTGCGTGCGCAGCTT
>JBMYUM010000447.1:0-3433 GCA_049605375.1 Phycisphaerae bacterium
GCGATCGGCGTTCTGACGTCCGTGTAGGAGAGATCAAGTTCCGCCGCGGCCAATTCTTCCTTGGCTGCATGAACGTCGGCTTCGGCCTGCGCGAATTCGGCTTCTTCGGTTGCCATTTCAAGGGGCGTTGCTGCTTCTTTGGCGAACAGTCCCTGCATTCGTTTCAGGTTGGTGTCGGCGAGTTTCAGTGTCGCCTCGGCGCGAGCAAGTGCGGCTTCTGCGCGACCGACGGCGATCTTGTAGGAATCTTTCTCGATGGTTAACAGGAGGGCGTCTTTCTCGACCGGCGTACTCTCTTCAAAGTCTACGGAAGCGAGATAGCCGGGGACGCGGGCCCTGATCTCGACCTGTTCGGGCGACTGAAGGTTTCCGGTGTAGTAGAAGTACTGGGTGACGTCCCGTTGGATGGGCGTTGCACATTCGACGGTGGGTGGTGGCGGTGCGGGCGGCGGCGGCGGTTGTTCGCAGCCGGTCGAAATCAACAGGCTGAGGGCGGGAATAAGTACCAGGTACTGTCCGAGGTTGGCGAATCGTCCCTGCTGTGATTTATTCAGTCTGTGCAGGTTTGTGTCGCCGTTCGATTCTACCGCCTCAATCGATCTGTGATGAGAGGTCGAGATTTCGATTGGGTTCATCATGTCCCTTCTTCGCCCTTATATTTGCCGAGAGTATCCCTGATTCCGTCGATCTGATGTCCACAATCCCTACATCGTTCACTGATCGACCGCAATCGCGGGAGGATGGTACTCCATGTGCGGTAACATTGACAGGATGCCATGCATATATTCGTTCGTGGTTGCCGGAAAGAGATCGCCGATCCGGTCTGCAATGGGCTGTTTCCAGCGTTTACGGCAATTCTTCCATTGATGAGGTAGTACCAGTGGTCAAAATGATCGCGTTGGAAATAGAGTCCTGCATTGGTGAGTTATCAAGATTCGACAGCGGCGTTATCTGCCGCGTGTGGCCATAGAAACCATGGAGCTACGTTACGATGGATACTTTTGAGGCGATATACGGTCGTCGTTCGGTGAAGCATTACGATCCTGATCACGAGATGCCGGAGGCGGATCTGCAGAAGCTGATGGAAGCTGCGATTCAGAGCCCAACGAGCTTCAACATTCAGCATTGGCGGTTCGTGGTGGTCAAGGATAAGGCACTACGGGCGGAGATCCGGGCTGCCGGGAATGACCAGGCTCAGATCACGGACGCATCTCTGCTGATCGTGATGACAGCCGACAAGATGGCCTGGAGCAAGGAGCCGGCGCGATATTGGAAGGATGCTCCGACCGAGGTTGCGGAGTTGTTGGTCAACTGGATGGGGCCGTTCCATGAGGCGCGTGATTTTCTTCAGCGTGATGAGGCGATGCGTTCCATCGGCATGGCTTCCCAGACGATCATGGTGGCGGCCAAGGCGATGGGTTACGACTCGTGTCCTATGATCGGTTTTGATTTTGATAAGGTGGCGTCATTGATCGGATTGCCTGAGGACCACGTGATTGGCAACATGATTGCCATCGGCAAGGGGACCAAGCCTGCATGGCCTAAGCCCGGTCAGCTTTCGCTTGATGAAGTCTTGATTACTGATCGATTCTGATTGCCGCGGTAGACGGCGGTTGTCATCAGGGTGGAGAGATGCGCTGCGATCAGCCGTCGCGGCGCATCTTTTTTGTGCGCTCATTCGAGCATTTTCAAGACTGACGATCAATTCTCATCGTTCTTGTTCTGTTCATCCTTTTGGAAATCGAGCATTTCTGCGCTGACGATGTGTCCCATGGAAATGGCCGCATGACGGTCTGTTTTCGGGAAGAAAATGTGAAGTTCGGTTTTTGCGACGACGGTGTAATAGGGGTCGTCGATATCGTACTCTTCACCGTTGGACAATCGGATTCGGAAGGGGCGGAAGGAGCTATCTCTTTGAAGAAGCTCGACCAGCTGGGTTCGCCGCATGACATATCTCCACGAAATTTCGGCCCGATCCTTTTGACCCCTTTCGGTTATACCGGGCCGACGAGGCCGCTTCAACTTTTCAGCTGATTAGCGCAGCCCTGTTCTTCAAGGATTCCTTCGGCCAGAGAAGAATGATCGCGGTACCGGCCGATTGCCGTCCACCTCGTTGCCCAGCGTCCGAGAACATCTGTCACGATTGAGTATCAGCGGCGGGTGTTCATTTCCGTCCGCTTTATGATCCGATATACTGCGATGATGGTTCACGTCCTGACAGCTTATCTGGTTCTTGCAAGCGTGCTGCTTGCTCCGGCGAGTCACGTGCTTGTGCATACGTGTTGCGATGCCGGCCTGCCGGCGGATAAACGCGAGGCCGTAGCGTCGGCGCATGACGTGCGTTGCCAGAATGCTGATCACTATCACGTCCACCGGCATTCGCATGGTAACGTATCTCATGTGCATGTTCACCATCATTCACGCGACGGTGAAGCGTGCGATCCGGGGATTGGTTCTTTGCCGAGCGTACCTCCGCATGATCATGAGGTTCTGGTTTTCACGCTACCCGGTGTTCGTCATCAGGACCTTGATCCGGTGTTCGAGTTGCGTTCCGGGTTGATTGCGCCAGATTGGCCTTTCATGTGTGAACAGCCCGCGCCGCAGCCCGTTTCATCTTCACCGCCGTCGGCTATTCCCAAGCATCATTGCTCCATCCTACTTGAGAGTGTCATCCTTCTGGCATGATCCGTGATCCGGCTTTCGATTGGTATCCGCCTTTGAGCGGTCGCTATGAAGCTTGGATTCTGACGGAGAATGCTCTTGTTCGATTATTTTATTGGGGCCCGCGTGCTCTTGCGGCGACGTATGATCTGCGTTCGTTATCCGCAGTCATGCGGTGTCGTTCGTTTCGTCCGGATGACGTTTCAGGCGGTGATGGCCGCGGGCGTCCTGTTGGTTTTCGCCGGATGTACGACGCTGGACGATCGTATCGAGGTCGCACAGACGGCCGCGCTGGTTACGCGCGCGACGGGGGTTGCCCCTGAGTGGTTGCAAGCCGATGCGGAGGTCGCGAGCGAACGGGTTGATGCGCTTCTTGCCGATGGATTGACGATGATCGAAGCGGCACAGATCGCGTTGTTGAATAACCCGCGAGCGCGTGCTGCGCTGCTTGATGTCGGTGTTTCCCGGGCGGACTTCGTTCAGTCGACCTTGTTCACCAATCCTACGCTCACACTATCACTACGGTTTCCTGACGGTGGTGGTCTGGCAAACATTGAAACGGCCATGTCACAGAGTATCGCGGAACTCTGGTTGATTCCGGCGCGACGCGATGTTGCTCAGCGGAATCTGGAGCAGACGATTTTGCGTTCGGCCCAGACATTGGCTTCGATTTCTTTCGATGCTCGAGCGGCGTTCATACGTGCTGTTCGCCGGGCGAAACAAGCTGAGGTCTCACGGGATACGCTCACGATAACGGAGCGTCTTTACGATG
>JBMYUM010000448.1:0-3428 GCA_049605375.1 Phycisphaerae bacterium
CGTCCATTACGTGTATGACAGTCCACACAGGAACGGTTGATATAGTCCGGACCAAGCAAGCCGGCGAGTTCAGTGAAGGCAGAATTCTCTGGCGACTCATCGTGTGAACCATCACCGAAGTCTGTGTGCAGCACGCGACGACCGCGGACAAAAACCTGCCCGTTGATGTTCGAAAGGTTGGTCGCCATCTGCAAGAAGTGATTGTCCGGCTCTTGGGAGTACTGATAGCTCAGCGTGGTATCACCACCGAGGCGACCGGGTTCCGGCATTGGTTCCGGGTTGAGTGCCGCGCCCACACCTTCCCAAGGCTCCACGCCCTGACCGACCACATAGAGGATCGCAGTACCGTAATAATTGTTACGACCGTTCGGGACTCCAGTCAGGAACTGGCTCAATTCGAACTCCATACGGTCACCGACCTGCAGGCCGCGGCCCTCCAGGCAATTGAAGTTCACGCTGCGTGTGTAGTAACTGCGGGTGCTGTCGGGTGGTTCGGAAGGATCTTGTGGCAGCGAAGTCATGATGCCGTTGTTGCAATACACGGCCGCGTTGAGATGGAAGAATCGTAGCTCAGCCTCGATCGCGTTCACCGGCCACTCGGTGATCACGTTGAACGTGATCGTATCCCCGCCCTTACCGATGGTATCGACGATCTCAATCTCGGCGGTGCGGTGCTCCCAGTAGAACGAGAGATAGTGGTCGTACGCCATGAACTGGCTCTCACGATGATGGCGGTCTCGGGCACGGTCGGAAAGACGGGTGATCAGTGCCGTCGGCGTGTCTTCCTGCAACGCCGGTTCGAGTGGCGTGGTTTCATCGTACAGTGGGGCATAAATCTGCACGTAGGTAACGACGTGCCAGACGCCGCCGGAGCCGTCGCCGTTGGTGTCACCGGCAGCGAAGTCACCAGCGAAGAAGTAAAGCGGACGGCCATTGTGCGTTACCTGCTCGTCACCATTAGTGCGGGTGATACTGCCGAGGTCAGAAACCCCGGAAGGCAGGCCATCATTGACCAGCAGCGGAGGCCAGTTGGTTGCACATCCACCGGTACAACTGCTCGAACCCGGTGTCGCCAGATCATTATCAAACACGTATAGAGTGAACCCGGCTTGGCCGGAGCCGGAACCGCCGACGAGGATGTCGTTGATGGAAGCAACCTCGTTGACCGGGATCACGATCTCACAGCCGAAGATGTCAACCTGAACGCCCGGCGGTGTGCGCGGGCACTGATCAACCTGATCGTCGAGACCGTCACCGTCACTGTCGGGACAACCCGTCGGTACGACCGGGGTACCGGGTGCTGTACCCGGACACTGGTCGATGCTGTCATCGACGCCGTCGCCATCGGTATCGATGGCCGGCAGGCCATAGATCTCGGCTTCCCAGATGGAGTAACCGTACGGGCTGGTCCGAGTCTGCCCGTACATGCGCACGTAGCGATACGCACCGGCGATGGTAACGTCATCCGTGCGGTCACCGAAGACACCGCCGGATTCGCTTGCCAGTGTGGTCCAGCTGCTATTGTCGTTGGAGCCCTGTACCTGGTAGGTGGCAGCGTTGGCTGCCTCCCAATGGATGATGATCTTCGTCAATGAGAAGGTACTGCCGAGATCCCAGACGACCCAACTCGGATCGATGCCGTGTATGGATTCCCAGCGGGTATCAAGGCTCCCATCATGCGTAAAGTTGGCCGGGCCGGCGGCGCCGGTGGTGCTGGCAGACGAAGACACGATCGTCAGCTGGGACGCAAGCCGCGGACAATCCTGCAGGCTTACAACGACGCCATCCCGGGTACTGAGACACAAGTTGTCGAAGACGCCATCGCCTTCGACATCAGTACGGGTTTGATGGTCCAATTGAATACCCTTACGGCCTTCAGCATGAACGTTTGCGACGAACAGTGCCGGAAAGCAAACGAGCAGCAACGAATACGTAATGGTGTTCTGGTTCATTGTTTTGTTGTGATGCAATGTTGTCTTGTTGGTAAGCAATGTATGGTCTCTATGGAGGTCGGCATCAGGACGCTGCCTGTGCTGACTTCTTCCGGCGGGTTCAATCCGGATTTGCGTTGGGTACCGAAGTCGGAAGCTCCCCGTTGGAGTTCACGATATAGCCATTCTCCCCAGGTCTGCTGGGCTCGATGAACAGCGTTTCGACATCAAAGCGTCTCAACCAACTGCGAACGAACCAGACTCTGAACCTGAACGGCGACCCGTTGTCGCTCCGAATGTGCTTATGTACGCTGTGCGATGGATGACTCATGATAGCCGCTTGGGCATGTGAATAGCAAGCGGTGAGTTTCCGTTTGGTGGCAAGGTCCTCCTCGTGGCGTAAACCGCAGCGCACAACTTGCCTTCCTATCAGAAGTGATGATCCAAAGGCGGCTGATCAATCGTGCAAAACGACAAAGCGAGGTAGCCGACAAAAGCGGCAATCGCAAGATTACTGTTGCACATGAAAAGCCTCTAACGCCGCCAATGGTAACCGGCTTCATCCATCGATATGGCGCTATTCATGTAGACGAATGAGCATCGCGTTCATCCGTGATTCCGCGCCGACGGCCAGTGGCGACGAGAGCCGAAACCACCGTTCGACTAACGAAGAGTGTGGCGAGGTATTGGGGGGGGAGGAAAGAAAACGCAGCACTATTTCGTTGCGGGTTCGAAGTTGGGGTTCGCTCTATCCATGAGCATCGCGTTGCCCAGGTACAGATCGGTCACATGTTTCTTAATTCGTTGGTGCTTGCGTTCAAATTGCTTCGTACGGTTGGTAGGGTCGGCCCTAAGGCCTCGGTTTTCTTGCGCCAGCATTAACATCGCTGCCCGGTGATGCCATGTTGCTTACTCGCCTCGGCTACAGACTTGTCGTCGGAAATGATTACGTCATCTTCACGTAGCGTGTGGTGAGCTACTCTGCAGTGAGATTCTTCTCGTTTATCGTTGAACAACCCGCACGATCATTCTCTTGGGCCTAAATTCTTCACTCAAGAACCGGATCGATATAAGGGGAGGCGACTCGCTCATTACTCTAAGCGAGCACATCCTAGCATGGAAACGAAACTACAATCTCACCACGGGCTAACTCTGCACGACCGAAATCGGCATGGCAGCGTGAGAGCTCTCGACTCTGGCTTTCAACGGGATGGGGCGAGTTCTCTAACATTACGATTCTCCCTGCCTTCCTCAATTCAAGTACAGCCGAATTGTCTTGTCGTGGGTTCGGTTGACAGAGCAAGAGCAAAGTGCTGCATGAAATGCCATTAAGCTGGCACTTACACATCGCTAAGCATAACGCGCGATATGGGGTGTATTCATAGGTTGGGAATCTTCAACTGGCTTCTACATAGTCACGAGGATGCGGCTTGTGCGTTTGCACTAATTCACGCGGTTGACTCGTTATTTTCGATTCACTACATTCACGAACATCAA
>JBMYUM010000449.1:0-3419 GCA_049605375.1 Phycisphaerae bacterium
GCGCAGCACGCCTCACATGTTCGTCATTGATAAGGATGGCAAGCTTGCCTACATGGGAGCGCCGGACAGCGAGGGGTCCGATGGAAAGAAACGCAACCATATCGTGGAGACGGTCGACGCACTCCTGGCGGGATCGGCTGTTCCCGTCGCGCGTACACGATCGTACGGATGTTCGGTCAAGTACCGTCACTAGTATTCATCGCATGAGAATTGCGATACCGATGTAACTTCCCGACGGGGGGGACACTCGCCGGGCCAATGGAAACTTGGCCGGTGGATGTTCCCCCCAGTTGTTTTTGGGTGACGGGATTTCGTCCGCGTGGCCATGCGGTCGTTTTCAGGGCTCTGGCCGGTGGATAGCGTGATCGGGGAGCTTGTGCGGCCTATAGTTCCTCCGATGCGGCGCTGTGGTATCCGTAAGCCGGCCTCGTTCAGGCTATTCGGTCTGGTGAGCCGATAAGCAGGTGGTTGCATTCGTTCGGTAACCTTCATCCGGTTGATGAGGTGTCATGGGGATTGGGGCCTTCGGATATGGGACGGTGTTCCCTTGGTGTTTCGCGTATTGAGTTCCTGCTGATGGCCGATGCTTCTCCAACTCATTCTGGTTCTCCCCGTCTGGCGGATTACGTCGCTCTGTTACGGCCTGCGCAGTGGGTGAAGAATGTGGTCGTGTTTGCCGGTCCCGCAGCGGCACTTCGATTGTTCTCTGTTGACGGGTTTTCCCGATCGTTTTTGGCGTTTGCGTGCTTTTGCCTTGTTGCGAGTGCCAGCTATGCCATTAACGACTGTCTGGATCGTCGCGCGGATGCGCTTCACCCCGTTAAGAAGAATCGTCCCATTGCCCGTGGTGCGATTTCGCCGGGTATGGCCGTCATGCTTGCGATCTGCCTGTTTCTCACCGGTGTGTTACTGGCGGGTTTGGCGTTGGGGCCGTTGGTGGCAACGGTGGTGTCGGCTTACTTCTTGATGATTCTGGCTTATTCGATCGCACTGAAGCGTCAGGTGTTGCTTGACGTGATCGTCATTGCATCTGGTTTTGTGTTGCGCGCGTGGGCCGGTGCGCTTGCGGTCGGCGTGGTTACATCGGAGTGGTTGATCGCGTGCATGTTTACGCTTTGTTTATTCATGGGATTCGGCAAGCGTCGCTGCGAGCTGGTGATGATGGGTGGCGCTGAGCAGGCGGGTCATCACCGAAAGACCTTGTTGCAGTACACGCCGGATTTGCTCAATCATCTCATTACGGTTTCAGCGGGAATCGCGATTGTGACGTTCCTGCTGTACACGCTGGATACGACCTCGACGACGGCATTCCGTAAAGAGCACCTGTTTTTTACGCTCCCGGTCGTTGTTTACGGCGTTTTTCGCTATGCCATGCTTTGTGAGACCGGCGATTTCAGTGGTCCGACGGAGATCATTTTGAAAGATCGCGGGATGGCGCTTACGATTATGGGCTGGACAGCGGCGGCTCTCCTGATTGCGTACCAGGAGAGTATTCTGGGCCCGGGTGCCTTCGATCGCTGGGTGGATTTCCTCGGCATCAGCCGCTGAGGTGAAGTAGCGTAAGCATCGTCGATCGCGTGCGTCTTGGTTGAGAGGACTCCGTCCGAGACGGCGTCGCGATTGTCAAACGGCAAAGTAGCAGGCATGCCAGATTCCTCGGGAAGAACAAATCAAGGGGCCTCCGAAGGTGCGACGTCGGTCGATTCACTTGCCGGGCCGTCCAAGGTTGCGGTGCTTCGAACCAGTCCGGAGACGGTGCTCGAAGATTATCATCGCTTGATGAATCTGGCTGGTTATCAGCATGTGCTTGATCCCGGCGTTGATACCGCGCTCAAGATCAACATCAGTTGGCATTTCTTTTTTCCCGGTTGTTCAACAACACCCTGGCAGCTTGAGGGTGTCATTCGCGGCATGCTTCGTGACGGCTATTCGCGTGATCTTATTCACGGCTGTCATAATCGTACCGTCGTCATCGACGCCTATCTTGGCGAACGCGAGAACAAGCATGTCAACGTCATTGAGGCGCAGGGGCTGCGTAATCTTCACTTGTATGAGGATGGTGAAGAGTGGATCGACATCCGCGAAGCCGTTGGCGATCTGGCCGATGAGTTTCTTTGTTTGAATGACGTTTATCCTGATGGTTTTTCGATTCCCCGTCGGTTTGTTGGCGAGAACATCATTCACCTGCCAACGGTAAAGACACACGTGTTTACGACCATGACGGGTGCGATGAAGAACGCGTTCGGTGGTTTGCTCAATGAGCACCGTCATTGGACACATCCGGTCATTCACGAAACACTTGTCGATTTGCTGATGATTCAACAGAGAATTCATCGTGGCGTCTTTGCGGTGATGGATGGGACGTTCGCAGGTGACGGGCCTGGTCCCCGATGCATGACGCCGCACGTCAAGAACGTGCTGCTGGCATCTTCCGATCAGGTTGCCATTGACGCTGTCGCTGCAAAGCTCATGGGTTTTGATCCCTTGTCTGATGTCAAGTTTCTTCGCCTGGCACACGAGCGTGGCCTGGGATGCGGTGACGTCAAAGAGATCGAAATTGTTGGCGATGTTGAAGTCGCACAAGAGAACTGGAAATTTGAGGGTCCGTTCAAGAAGATGACGTTTGCGGCGCGCATGCAGCATCTTATCTACTGGGGTTGGCTGAAGTCATGGATGGAGTGGTCGTTGAAGACCTGGCTTGCACCGTGGGCTTACATTGCCAGCGTGCTCTATCATGATTGGATGTGGTATCCCTGGTTGGGCAAGAAACATATGCGCGGTGTTCTCAGCAGCGCCTGGGCGCGGCTCTTTCATCACTGGGACGACGTCAAGGCGGATGATCGTGGTTATCCATCGATTCCACCTGCGAAGCCGGGATTGGTTCGCAGTCTGGGCCGATTGATGGTGATGGGCATGAAGATTCTTGCGACGTGCATCAAAGAGGCGCCGGAAGTGTCGACAAAGCTTCGGCGCAAGAAGATCGGCCAGTCCAAGTCTTGAGCGTTCGTTCGTCAGCAGAAGAACAAGTCCACAGGCAGTGGTCTTGATTAGCCTTCGTTCGTCACGCGGCTGACGCGAAGGCCGGGCACCTGCACATCGACCATGCGCATGGCCCGCTTACCATCTTCCATTTCAACCATGACGCGCACGCGGAACGTACCTTCTTGGGGGAAGACGTGGATGGGTTCGGCCACCGGTGATTGATCGCCGTCGCCGAACTCCCACCGGAATCGAACAGGCTGTGTCGTCGTCTTGACACTGAACCGTACCGCGAGCGGGTCGTCGTTGCGAGTTTGGAAGGCCTTCACGTGCATCCATGTGCTGCCACGGATCGTTCGTTCATAGAACGAGATGGTTCGCTCGTTGGTGTCGGCGCGAGCTGGTCCCAGTGAATGTTCCTGGACGTTGGCACCGTTCTT
>JBMYUM010000450.1:0-3392 GCA_049605375.1 Phycisphaerae bacterium
GTACACGCCGATGAGCGCGCCGCTTTCGCCGATTCACGCTTGCAGGATCATGCATTCGAGTACTTCTTCCGTTGGACCGAACTTCGAGAGTGGGCTTTTCGATTGCGCGATGCGGGTACGCGATCCGTTTCTATTCTGGGGTTTGGCAAGAATATCTACGCATTCACTCAAGCGTTGCGGGCGGCTGACCTGGAGATCACTGGCATATCTGATCATCGACTGGCGGCCCCGGATCGGACCTACCGCGGCTTGCCTCTTCGATCTGTCTCAGCGTCTTCGTTGAACAACGGCGATGCTATTCTGATCGGAGACATGGCATCCGTACATGCGGCAGCGACGCACCGGCGTCATCTTGAAATGATCTCCCGTCCGGTCCACGTATGGACACTGACGGATAGAGATTACGCGATGGTGGAGCATCCGGTGGGGCGTTTCGCTTCGATCTAGACTCTGCGGCTTGCTTGACGTGACGACGAATCTTGGTTGAGGGTTTCAGCCGTTGCCGTTCGTCGATTGCGGTTCCTTCGTGCTCTGCTGCGCGAGACGGTCGCTCCAGAGCTGAAGTAGTTTTCCCCAGGCAGGCGGCAGCTTTTCGTCGACGATCGACTCAAGCTTGGCGTGAAGTTGTCGTGCTCGATCTGCGTCGTTCGCCACGGCGTCGGATTCTGTGTACGCACGCAGAAGTTCGATGATTTGATCCCACTCCTGAACGCTATGATCCCCATTCAGTAGCACCGCCACCACCTCACCGGGATCTGCCAGAGGAAATTTGTCCAGGGTGACCTGCAGCCACTGTAAACCGGCGCCGACGGCTTGGGTTTTGTCGACCGCGAGATGATGCTGATAGAGTGATCGCAGATACTGACCGGCCTTGACCGAATCATCACGTTCCAAGCTCAGTTCCGCGAGTCTTGACCAGATAGGCTCCAGTCTGCTGTCGGTTGGCGACGGGGCGGACTGCGTAAGACTCTCCAGATAGATCAACTCCTGTTCGGGCAATGTGGCGAAGAGGCCGGCGCCTTCGATCTGTCCATCGTACGTTCGATTGGCGAGTATTTCGAGGCTGGTTTCCCACGCGGCCTGCCGTGCCAGAGCGTTGGGTTCGTTGGTTGGGTTGATTCGGGGCAGTAGAGCGTCCAAGTCGTCTTCCCCGGCACCGATGGACCGGATGGCATGAATCGCTTCGCGCCGAACCAGTGCGTCCGGGTGTGCGACCAATTCGTGCAGGCGTGGTCGTTCTTCCTTGTATGCGAGTTTGGCAAGGCCGCGAATCGCGGGGCGAACAACGACCGCGTCATTTCCTTGAATGGCGTCGAGAAACTCGGTCAGGAAAGCGGGATGACCGACACCGGCCATAGCAGACAGGAGGGCGCCGCGGACAGCCGTCTTGTCGTCAGGCGTTGAGCCGTAGCGCTGTTCAAGTGCTCCAACGATAACGAACTCGTTTTCCACCAGGTCATGGTGTGAAGCGATACGATCGATGGCAAACGACGCTTCGCGCACGCAGTCATCGGTTGCGCCCATCGAAGTGAGTTCTTCGAGCAGGGCAGGCAGTGCTTCCTTGAAGTCCAATTCACGGATGGCCGTCAGCAGGGCCAGACGCATCATTTGATCCTGCTCGTGTTCGAGTCGTTCCAGCACTTTGTCCAGGACAGCCTTGTCCCTGACTTCTTGGACGATCAGCAGGGCTTCTCGTTGCAGCGTCCGCTCTTCGGCATCGAGGAGTTGGAGAAGGGCGGTTACCATGTTGTCCGAAGGCTGGACGCCGTCATCTGCCATGTCGCCCTTGATGATGGCAAGAGCTGTTCGCGCGACAGTCGGCAGTGGATCACCAAGCCATTCAACCAGTCGTTGTTGCCGTGCGTCGCCTTTTGCCGTTCGCAAGATCTCACGCTGGAACGATGCCATCGTGGAAGCCAACTGCTCGATTTCGTTCTGTTTCTCTTTGCGGTAGGTCTCAAGCTCTTCCTGAAGCTGCTTGCTCTTCAGTCGATGAAACCGGCTCTGGTCGGCGAGCAGTTTTTGATCACTCTGAAGTCGGGCGATCTCCCACCATCGTTTCCACGCCTCAACATCATTCCCGATCGGTTCGCCTGTGGCCGGCTGCAAAGCGTTGAGGACCTGATTCCGAATGCCGTCGTCTTGAACGTCGAGGCAGGTCATCAGGGCAGACAACACGGCACGATCATAGATATTCGGTGCAAGCGAACGGATGGCTGCCGTTCGTTGCCAGGCCGGCAGTGATTCATCTTTGATCATGGCGGCGAGGTCGTCAGCCACGGCGTCCGCCGCAATCATGCCGATCAGATGGGTAGCTTCTGTGCGACATGCTTCATGCGAGCTGGCGAGAAGTTGCATCAGCGATGCGGCGAAGTCAGTCTCGATAACGGAATCGCGTGCAACGGCAATGTCGTGCAGCGACTCGAGGAGGCTCAGTTTGACGTCATCCGGAACATCGCCCTGCAACAGATCGTTGACCAGATCCGTTGCCGAATCGCCTTCAAACCTGACGAGCAGGAAAGCCCATCGGCGACGTTGCGCGGGGAGAGCTTGTGGGTCGAGAAGTGCTTCACGAAGGACCGTGAGGTCGTCGATCAAGAGGCTTCCGCCGCGATCCGCGTTCTCAGGGGTGGAATCGTTGCTTGTCCCGTCCGCTTGGGCTTGCTGCTCACTTGCGGTTGCCGGTGGTGGTGATTGTTGTGCCCACGCTGAATCCGCCATGAGCAATACGGTCAGGGCGACCGCGTAGGTGGCGACCGTGTCGGTGGCGACCATGGCGTACCTCGGGCCAGCCGATCTACTGATTGCAAAGGACTGGAGTAAAGGCCTGCGCACCCGTCACCTCACGCTTACAGGTTTGACCCGAAAGACTGGAATACATGTATTATCGGCGAATGCGAACGCTCTATGGAATTTCCTCGACGCATCCTGGCCATCTTCTTGTACCTGTGACTTCTTTCGTCGGTGCAACGCCTGGCCGACGAATCTGTCCCGATTTCGCGCGAATGTTCGCGATCGTCAATGTAGGCCGTCTTGCCGATTCCCGCATCAGGTGCGATGGAGGGCCGACGACAGCCATTCACGTGCTTCTGCCATCTCATGCAACGGCTGGGACGATTGGTATCGCCGTGCCACCATGGGGCCACGGAATTCCGCCTCCCGCATCAGGGCGAAGATGCCGCCGAAATCGACTTCTCCGTCACCCAGTCGGCACTCATAGCCAGACTGCTCTCGGTTGCCTGCTATTCCATCCCTTGCGTGGAATAATCGGACGCGCTCCGCCCACTCGTCTGACGAAGCCAGCGGATTGTTCCCTGTCATAACCAGTGCAGCAGGGTCGAGGCACATCTGCAACGAGGGAATGTTGATATTCCGTATGACGTCGAGCATCT
>JBMYUM010000451.1:0-3376 GCA_049605375.1 Phycisphaerae bacterium
TGCCAGCCCCCTCAGACGCTGCCAGCCCACTGATCAGGCAGCCCACTGATCATGCAGCCCCCCGATCATACCAACCCTCTGACCATACAAAGCTCGAACAAACGTCAGTAGGCCGGTACGAAAAGAGACTTCAATGCATCAACGGCCGCCGCAACCCGCAGGCATGGCGTCGCTAGGCCGAGGGCCGCGGAACAACAAGGAAGAAAAGCCCGAAATACGTAACGAGGATAGCCGTAAGCCACAATTCCATGGTCGCGCTCCTTTCGCTTCGTGAGCCCCAAACGTATCGCAAGATAACACCACTGTAATCCGTCAAAACGTGGTCTCGAGTGAATCACAGGAAAGACCGGAGCGAAGCACCGGGAGACCCGATCACAGTACGACGAAAACAGTACGACGAAAATAGAACCATGAACGCCGGGCAGCAGCCCTCAATCCCCAACGGGAACAATGCCCAACGGCAACAATGCCCAGTGGGAACGATGCCCAGTGGGAACAATGCCCACCCGCATCCACTAGCCGCATGCAAGTCGGGCCGATCGATACCGGCCGGAAGCCTGGACAGACCCGTAACACCAATCTCGCATCCGAAATCAAGCGAATTCCGCCCGGGAAATGGAATCACCGAATTCGGTCGCATGCGCTACGGGAAACGAGTCGGTCGTGTCATCTTTGATCTATTTTCTAACGGAATTGGCCTCGAATGACAATTCCTTGCAGAAAAAGCATTTAGATGCCCACCGCTTGCATCCCGATTTCCGTCTCGAAGACCATTCTCTACCAAACGAAGCAGGCCTTCAGGCGTGTTCAGGTACTACCCATGAACTTATGGATGTGTACAATATTCATTCTGTCCGTGAGATCGGTTGCCACGACCACCGCGTATTCATTGTTCGCTCAACGGAATGACGTGCCGCGGGATGGTCATGCTGAATAGCACCGCTCATGGCAACGCCTGTCGGCCGGTCGCACATTGGTACGTACTGGCCGATCGCCCCGGAAAAGGTCAACATCGACCAGGTTCCCCCCAGGGCTGATTCTGCAGGCGGGAAAGCATCATGGATTGCGGGTCAACCTGGTCCTAGAGGAAAGCAGACAACCGTGCCTCGGCATTCAATCAAAATCTCACCAAAGCTTGAATACATGCAGATCCTGGATGGAAGCGGGAAACTCGATAAGAAACTCGATCCCAAGCTCGATCCAGACCTCTCACTGCGTATATATCGACTCATGATGATGGCCAGACGTCAAGACGAACGGTGCATCAACCTGCAACGACAGGGCCGTATCGGCACCTATGCCCCGTGCCGCGGGCAGGAAGCCACGCACTGCGCATCGGTCGTCTGCATGGAGCCGGATGACTGGGTTGTTCAGGAATTCCGTGAGCCTGGCGCCATGCACCATCGTGGCTGGCCTCTCGAAGCCATCTTTTATTTCTGGGGCGGCTTCGAAGAAGGTTGCGTCCCCCCGCCGGGCGTGAACGACCTGCCGATTTCCGTGCCCATCGCCACGCAATGCCAGCACGCCATGGGCCTGGGATGGGCCATGAAAATCAAGAACGACCCGCATGCTGTCCTGTGTTACTTTGGCGACGGCGCCACAAGTGAAGGCGACTTCCATGAAGCCTTGAACTTCGCCGGCGTCTATGAACTGCCGGTCGTCTTCCTTACACAGAACAACCAATGGGCCATCTCCATTCCGCGAGAGGAACAGACGAAATCGGAGACGCTCGCCCAAAAGGCACTCGCCTACGGCTTTGATGGCATTCAGATCGACGGTAACGACGCTCTCGCGGTCTACGCCGCAACGAAAGAAGCCGTAGAGAAAGCCAAAAACGGAGGCGGCCCGACGTTGATCGAAGCCGTCACTTATCGCCTTTCCATGCACACCACCGCCGACGATCCGACCAAGTACCGGGATCCGGCTGACGTCGAAAAATGGGAAAAACTTGATCCCATTCCACGGTTCGAGAATTTCCTGAAGAAAACCGGTGTGCTCACGGACGAGAAGGCCAAGGCCATTGAGGAAGAAGTTCTGGCAGAAATCGCGGCGGCGGTCGAACGATACGAATCTGCACGCGATGTCAATCCGCTCGACTGCTTCGACTACACGTTTGACCAACTCCCGGAAGAGCTGATGCGTCAGCGCGAGGAATTTGCGGAGGCTTTACGCCATGAAGGCAATGCATAGAGGCATGTACTACGCCGGCGCCCCGGGCACCGCGCTATACGAACCAGTGGGTGGCGGAACGCCGAGCCAGCAGATGACCAAAATGAACATGGTCGAGTCGCTCAACCTCGCCATGGACGAAGCGCTGGCCAACGATGACGCCGTCGTCCTCCTCGGCCAGGACATCGGAATGGACGAAGGCGTCTTCCGCGTCACCGCGAACCTGCTCAAAAAGTACGGCAAAGACCGCGTCATTGATACGCCGCTCGCTGAAGGTGCGATTGCCGGTGGTGCCGTTGGCTTGGCACTCTACGGCATGCGACCAGTCGCCGAAATGCAGTTCTCCGGATTCGCCTACCAGGCGTTTCATCAGATTGAACAGCAGGTATCAAGATTCCACACACGCACCAAAGGGCGTTTCAAAATGCGCATGGTCATACGCATGCCATACGGCGGCGGTATCCGCGCCATCGAACACCACAGCGAATCACGCGAAGCCTACTACGCGCACACACCGGGTCTGCACATGGTCATCCCGTCGTCGCCACGAAACGCCAGAGCGCTTCTCGCAGCGTCGATCCGGAGCGAAGACCCCGTCATCTTCTTTGAACCCAAAGCCGTATACCGATCATTCAAAGAAGACGTACCGGAAGCCCCGGAAGTCATGGAAATTGGCCGTGCTCAGGTAGTGAACGAAGGAACGGACATCACCCTCATCGCGTACGGCGCCATGATGCGACCGCTCCTCGACGCGGCCGAAGAACTGAAAGACAACGGCGTGTCAGCGGAAGTGATCGACTTGTTGACAGTGTCACCCATGGATACCGACACCATCACACAATCGGTTGAAAAAACCGGGCGCGTGGTCATCGTTCATGAAGGTCCAAGGTCCTGCGGTGTGGGCGCTGAAATCGTCGCTAGAATCGTCGAAAATAGCTTGATGCACCTGGAAGCGCCCATCCGGCGCGTCACCGGGTATGACGTACAATTCCCCTACTTTGCTCGTGAGCGTGCATTCCTGCCAAACGCGGCACGAATCATCAAGGCGGCAAACGAGGTATTGGCGTTCTAGACCACCATGCATCAAAGGAAAGAGAAGAAAGAAGAGCAACGAAGTAACGTAGTCCCCGAATGATGCGGGGAACTGACCAAGGGTCTCTTGTTGATGGGTTTGCTGTCTGCGGACCGGCCACTGTTTGCCGGTATG
>JBMYUM010000452.1:0-3375 GCA_049605375.1 Phycisphaerae bacterium
GGCCAAACGGTGGTGTTGAACACGCGCGGATCGTGATCGACGAATCGCATTTCGTGGTGTCTGCGTGTGCCTTGCTCGGCGTTCGTTCAAGCGAATACGATTCACCCTAGCTATTCGCCCGGCGAAGTGGATGAACTCAATGGGTAAGCCCATGCTCAGGCCGTTGGTCTGAGCATGGCACCCATGCGGGTGCTGCACGCTGTCTCCCGGTATGGCAATACGTGCCAGGTTGTACCTCTGCAGCTGCAATTCACGCTCAACTAAAATCAAACAACATCTGTTGATTGTTCCGGTTGTGACGTGCCTGGTCTCGACCAGCGTCGGTCGTTTCCGTTTCCTCAATCAATCGTGGTGCGTGATCGGAAAGCCCTGCCTTTTTGCGGTGAACGTCGAAGATGCCGGCGACCGTTTGCCAGTACTCGCCCTGGCCGCGCATGCGTGCGCCGAATCGTCCTTCGGTCATCGCTCCGCCGCGCATGTCGCGAATGCGGTTGATGATACGTTTTGCGCGCAGCGGCATGGCCTGCTGCAATCGGTCGAGAAAAACGGCTTCGACGGATCCCGGTAATCGCAAAGGGATGAAATGGGCCGACACGGCGCCGGCTTCAGCGACCGCTTCCAGGATCGCGGGGATCTCCTCATCGTTCAATCCGGGAATGACTGGAGACACGAGCACGCCGACGGGGATGCCGGCTTGTGTGAGTCGGCGGATCATTTCGATGCGGCGTTTTGGGGGCGGTGCTTGCGGTTCGATGAGTGCGGCGTTCTGAGCTGAGATGAAGGGGATGCTGACGCGAACAGATGCGCGCTGACGGATGGCCATGGGGGCGATGATGTCGATGTCGCGGATGATGAGGAAGCTGCGTGTCACGATGACGAAGGGGTTATTCTCTTTGTTGCACACTTCAAGGCAGCGTCGGGTGATTTCATAGGAAGCTTCCAGGGGCTGGTAGCAGTCGGTGACCCCGGAGAAGCAGATCACTTCTTTTTTCCAGCCCGGTTTGCGTAGCGCGTGTTGCAGCAATTCGGGCGCCTTGGGTTTGATCACGATGCGAGTGTCGAAGTCGCTTCCGGCGCCGTATCCCAGAAACTCGTGGTAGGGTCGGGCGTAGCAGTAGGCGCAAGCATGCTGACAGCCACGGTATGGATTGACGGACCACTTGAAGGGAATATCCGGGCTGTCGTTCTTGGAAATGATGCTGCCGGAACGCTCTTCATAGACGGAGAACCTGGTCATGGGGGGCGGGCCGAGGAACTCCTGATGGCGCGACTCGTAGGGGTTCGGCGGATTCTTGACGGGCTGTTGTCTCATCGTGCTGCTTGTGCGTGTTCGGCGTTACTTCCCTGCTTTTGTCTCTTTGCCGCTTTGCTTCTTCGTCTGCCAGTCGCTCTTTCGTATCGATTCATTTTTTGCCGTTGACTTTTGTTCGGTTTTTGTTAGTATATCTTGCGATGCATGATTGGTCAACTTACCTGGTTGTTCTGACTTTCAGCTCTTGCGAGTGGCTGCTGGTTTTTGGTTCGATCTGGCGCGTCGGATGGTTCACGTGTTATGATGGGCCATTGGTGTTGATCGGGTACAGGTCCGGTGTTGACCAGTCATGCATGGCGTGCACGTAAGGGAATATGGAAATGGCGAAGGAGTCGTCCGGTCGTACTGCGAAAGCGGCGCCAGAATCCTCATCGATGAAGTCGTCCTCTTCAAAGAAGTCGTCCTCTTCAAAGAAGCCGTCCTCTTTGAAGAAGCGATCAAAGCGATCGTCCAGGAAGGTCAAGGCGGCGGCGGATACGGCGGCGGCTGCCGAATTGGAATCATCGGGTGTCTCCGAAAGCGAAGCGGGGGGCGAAGCGGGGGTCGATGCTGGCACCGTGCGTGTTGCCCCGCCAGGCGATGAGTTGATCCAGGGGGATTGTCTTTCGGTCAGTCGTGGTTGGCGGGATGGCAGTTTGGATCTGGTTTTTGCTGATCCACCGTTCAACATCGGCTACAGCTACGACAAATATGACGACCGTAAAGAAGATGAGGTGTATCTTGACTGGTCGCGTGAATGGATGGCGGAGGTCCATCGCCTGTTAAAGCCTTCCGGGGCGTTCTGGCTTGCGATCGGCGATGAGTATGCCGCAGAGTTGAAGGTGTGTGCGACGCGTGAGTTGGGTTTTTCGTGTCGCAGTTGGGTGATTTGGTACTACACCTTTGGCGTGAACTGCAAGACCAAGTTTTCCCGGTCGCATGCACATCTCTTCTGGTTCGTGAAAGATGAGAAGTCGTTCACGTTTAACGACGATGCCATCCGGGTTCCATCTGCGCGGCAGCTGGTTTACGGCGACAAACGTGCGGATGCCAAGGGGCGTTTGCCGGACGATACGTGGATCATTCGGCCTACTGCGGCTGAGAGTTGGTTGTTAAGGCCGCAGGATCTCCCCGAGGGTTTCCAGCCGGACGAAGACGTGTGGTATTTCCCCCGTGTGTGTGGGACGTTCAAGGAGCGGAAGGGATTTCACGGTTGTCAGATGCCGGAGCAGTTGCTTGGTCGCATCATTCGTGCGTGTTCGAACGAGGGGGAGATTGTCTTTGATCCTTTCGTTGGGAGTGGCACGACGGTGGCGGTGGCTAAGAAGTTGGGTCGTCGTTACCTGGGTACGGAATTGTCGGAGAATTACGTGAATGAGGCGACATCGCGTCTAGGTCGCGTAGCGGTGGGTGATGCTCTGGATGGTGCGGAGAATCCGCTTTACAGCGCGCCGAAGACATCCGATGGTCGCCGTCTGGCTGACAAGATGACTGAGCGTGATGGCTCTCAGAAAGTGGTCAAGCGTGGTCGCAAGCGCAAGGCGTCACGTGGTAGTGGCGGCGGTGATGACGGTGGTGGCAGTGGTGGTGACGCCTCCGAACCCATGCTTTTCCCGCCTCAGGAAGCGTAGGCTGCATCTTGTCGCACGAAAGTGGTGAGTCTTCCGGTCGTTCGCAGCGTCATACGGGCGATACTGAAACTGCTGATCGTATAACTGATCGTATAACTGATCGGGTAACTGGTCGGAGAGGTTCGTCGTGGTGGTTGGGTTTACTGGCGGGACCAGCGTTTGTCGTTCTGGCTTCGCTCTTGTTCTGCCTTCCCGGTATGCGATGGGGTTTGCCGTCGGTTACCTCCTGGAGTCAGGACACCATTGCGGGCATGCGAACCATTGGTCACGTTTTGTCGACCGACGGGCGTCGTGGTCGGTACGGGCCGATGCACTACGAGCTGCTCTACCTTGTCTATCGTCCTGTGTTGGCCGCATGGGAAGCCGACGGATCTGTGGTGATTGATCGAGTCGGTGGTCAGGTGCAATTCAAGGATCGCGACGCGACGACGCAGGCGATACTGTTGTCTTCGC
>JBMYUM010000453.1:0-3372 GCA_049605375.1 Phycisphaerae bacterium
CACATCGGGGTCGTGGCGAAGAATCGATCGCAGTGCCTTCGGGAAAGAGACGCCGAATTCATTGTCGACCTGAACCTGATTGACGCCCATGATGTCAAATTCGACCGGGTCTTCGATCGTAATGATGTGCTTGTCGACGCTGTTAATCTGCTGCAACGCAGCGTAGAGCGTTGTCGACTTTCCGCTACCGGTCGGTCCGGTCAAAAGAATGATGCCGTGCGGTCGATGAATCAAACGTTCGACGGCCTGCCGAAGTTCCGCGCTCATGCCGAGCGTTTCGAGCGTCAGGCGCGAACGGTCTTTCGAGAGAAGTCGCATCGTGACGTGTTCGCCGCGCGCCGTTGGAATGATCGCAACACGAACGTCGATTTCCTGGTCGAAACTGCGATGCGAGAAACGTCCATCCTGCGGCTGGCGTCGCTCCGTAATGTCCAGTGTCGAAAGCACCTTGATTCGTGAGACCAGGGCGGCGGCGGCTTCCAACGGGTACGCACGAGCCTCGACCATTCTGCCGTCGATACGCAGCCGAACACGAAGCCGATCTTCTTCTGATTCGATATGAATGTCGCTGGCACGACGGTCGACCGCCTCATCAACGATGCTGTCGAATTGTTCCGCCATGTTGAGCCCGGTATCGGATACGGTTGCGACCGATTGGGCAAGCGGAGTCTGACTTGAGAAGCGAGCGCCCTGCGCGCGAGCCTCGCCGTAAATGTCATCGATCGCTTCTGTAATCTGGTAGGGGGCACTGACGACGAACTGAATCGGACGTTCGAAACGGCTCGTCAGCGCGGCCGAGACCGATGCGTCAAACGGATCACCGACAACAGCGACAAGCTGGCCCGCGACCTCTCCAAAGATCAGGCACTGTTTCAACCGGGCAATATTCTCGGGGAGTGACAGCATCCAGGCACGGCTTGGTTTGCGCCGGGTGAGGTCAAGAAACCGCATACCCTTGAGCTCGGCATAGGTCTTGGCGATATCCGTTTCACTGATGATGTCGTTGGCTTGCAGGACATTGATCAGCGGTATGCCCATGAGCTCGGACTCGCGGCGAAAGTTGTCCAGGCCACGGAGTGCGACGTTCCCATCGTTGAGCAATTTGGAGATGATTCTGCGTTCGGCTGCTTCAGCGGCTATCATGTTTCAGTAACTCCGTAGCACCGCATGGGGTCTTGATGGCCGGTTGGAAGGACTGTCAAGATCGCCCCAGGACGAGCACGTAGGCATCGTCATCGGATTGAGTGCCGGCCAAGTGTGTCGTCCACGCACTTGAGATTTTCTCTACCAGCTCATCGGACGGCATGAACGCGTCCTTATCGAGAAGCAGCTCATGCAATCGCTGCTCTCCCATCGGTTCACCCGCCGAACTCACGGCTTCTGTTAGTCCGTCCGTATGGCAAAGCACTTTGAACTGTTCCGGCAGATCAACACGAGTGGCTTCGTAGGTGTAGTCCGGATCAACGCCAAGCACCAGAGAGTGCTGGTCGAGCGTGATCAGCCGTCCCGCTGCAACCATCAGCAACGGAGGCATACCGCCTGCGTTGATATACATGAGCTTTCCGGCGTTCATGTCGATGCCCAAGTAGGTGCAGGGGATGACCTGGCGCGTCGGCTTGGCCGCCATCATCAGGTTCAATTCGTTGAAGAGCGGGCCCGGGTCCATCAGCACTTCATCCGATACGCTCAGTGCCGCGCGAACGGATGCGCATATGGCGTTGGCCTGTGCGAGGCCACCGATGCCGTGACCACCGCCGTCGACGAGCAACCCGCTGCACCGTTGGCCATCAAGATGAACGACCTGGCCGAAGTCACCGCAACGCGCGCGGCCCGGCATGAGTTTGCCGACGCATTCAAACGACTCGGTTGATTGCGGAGAGTCCATCATCGCGCCCTGGATGCGACGAATGGCCGTCATCCACGCCGCACCTTCACGAACGGCCGAGCGGATGAGCTTACGGGTCGTGCTCGCAATGTGCGTGCCGATCTGCATGGCCGCGGCAGCGCAGTAGGGAAGGGCGTTGGATGGGAACGCCCGCTTTGATGCGGGTCGATCGATATAGAGTACGCCGATGGTGTCACCGTTGTGCGTCAATGGTGCGACAACGGCGGTGGCAGCGAACCCCATTTTGAGATCGAGTTTACCGTTCGTTTCCGGGTATCGGCCTGCGACCTGTTGCAACAGGGGAGCAACCGCGAACGTCTGACTGACCGGTGTCAGTGAGCCGCCGGGTGGTCGTTTGAGCGCACGCTGTGCCAGAAGAATGAGATCGGTTTTTCCATCACCCTTCATGGCGATGAAGCCCCGTTCCGCACCCATCTCCAGAATCACATGCGATAACGCGGCGTTGGCAATATCTTCTGCCCGTGCTGTAAGCGGCTGATCGCCCAGCAGTTGAGAGAGTTTCTCAACCTGGTCGACGGTCAGCGACAGCGGCGCTTTGGTTTTGATCCAATCGCAGTGTGGTGGTTCGGACGAATCGGGCGTCAGGAATTCGAGATCGATTTTCTGGGGATAGCCACCGTCATCGAGATACTCGAGAACGTAGTCTCCGATTCGAATAACGTCGCCTGATGTAAGCAGCGTTTCCGTGATCAACTCGCCGTTGACGTATGTCTTGTTCCGGCTTCCCAGATCTCGGATTCGGTAGCGGCCTTCACGCTCAAGATCAATGCGCACATGCTCTCGAGAGATCATGTCATCCTGAATGGTGAGCTGGCATGTGTCAGCGCGACCGATGACAAACTGTTCCGAGTCGAGCGTGCGGGTGCACAAGCGCGACTCCCCGTCGATGTACCGTAGTGTTGCCATATCTGAAATATAGCCATGCTTCGCGACGCCGCAAGAAAATCCGGCGGCGGACCGAACGGCCCGGTACTATTCATTGATGGAGAACGTGGTTTCCGCAGCATGGAGCCGCTGAAAATCCCAGGATTGGTAGGCTTGTTCCAGCATGTAACGCAGGTCTGGTTTCGGCGTTGCGTTTTTTCGTTTTTTGCCGTTGCAGTTGATCGACCAGGTCTGCCCGTCCCTTACTTCGTCCGGTGTCCAGCGTATCACGGCACGACTGCATCGGCTGGCCGTGATTGTCAGATGTTGTCCTTCTTTATCGAACGACACAGCTCCATGAAGATCGCGCAGCACGGATGTATGAAACGCTCGGCGCTCGTTGGGCGAGGTCGGTCGAATCGAGAGTTGTTCGCGTTCCCATGTCTCGCCGGTCATCGTGTGACAGGCGACATCGCCATGGCGGCCTTCTGACGGAAAACGGAAGAGATGGTCGCTACGAGTCAGCCGCTTGCGTGTTTGAGACACGACCCATTCCAATTGCTGGCGATGGCGGCCGAGAGCGCGGATCGGATGATCGTCCG
>JBMYUM010000454.1:0-3362 GCA_049605375.1 Phycisphaerae bacterium
AGCTGTCGCGCCCTGGCCGCCCGCTTCATGGCACTGGCCGTTTCCGCCGATCACGGCACTTCCGCCGTCACCTCCGTATGCCACAAAGCGAATCAGCTTGGGCGGGTTGTCAACGGGAATGGTTCGATCCTGCACTAGTCCGGTAAAGCCCAAACTTTGCTCCGATCCCACCAAGAGGTCTATCGCAGATACGGGAATTGCAAAAAGAAGTATGGCCGCCAAGGCGCTCGTCGTGATTTTTTTCGTTCCGTACATGATTCTCAGCTCCTAAGTTGGTTGAGTATGATCGTTTTCGGTCAATTACGGGTCCGCCCCCAAGGGCCTGCCATCCCCGTCAATGGGCTACACGAGCGATTCATTCAAAACCGGAACCCCCATCCATATTTTTTGGGGGGGATTTTCGGGGCATTTTGGCATTGGTATGATGGTGTCATGGATTCGGACGAAACCCGGCAACAAGAAGCCACCGTCTGGCTGAATCGACTCTGCGAGGGTGACAGCAACGCTGCCGAACACCTCCTTCCGTTGGTCTATGATCAGCTGCGCAACATCGCGAACGGACAGTTTCGGGGGCAAAAGGCGGAGCACACGCTCCAACCGACGGCCCTGGTCCATGAGGCGTACATGAAGCTGGTTGGAAGTGAGGGGACCTGGCGTGATCGTGGGCACTTCTGTGCGGTGGCGGCGACAGCCATGCGGCAAATTCTGATCGATCACGCCCGCAGCAAACGAACGGCCCGGCGCGAAGCTCAGCGAGCCGAAAAAACGCTCGAGAACATTGCCACGCCAAACGAGCCAACACCTTTCGACGTCGTCGCATTCGATGACGCCTTAACCAAGTTGGGTGAATTGAATCCTCGCTATGCAAGACTGGTCGAGCTTCGATTTCTCGGTGGCATGTCGGTAACGGAAATCGCAAACCAACTGGGTGTTTCAGACCGAATGTTGCGCAAAGACTGGCGAAACATTCGCGCCTGGATGAATCGAGAATTGAGTCAATCGGAACAATCGTGATGCCTACGCAAGACTTCAACCGAGCGATGGAGATCTTTGAGAAGGCATGTGATTTGCCGGCCGCGTCGCGTGCGGCGTTCATCGAGCAAGCCTGCGCCGGGGACGCAGCACTTCAAGCCGAGGTCGAATCGCTGCTTGAGCACGATCGCACCGGATCGGCCTTCGACGCTATGGCCGACGGAGGCATGGTTGGGGCATTGGCCGGTAGCCTTGGTGCGGATCAAGAGGGCGGCGCGCTTGATCGGTTGGGCCCATACCGCATCTTGCGCAAGATCGGCGAGGGCGGAATGGGTGAAGTCTACGAGGCAGAGCAGGAATCACCGCGACGTCGCGTCGCGTTGAAGATCATTCGGTCGGGGCAACTCTCCCCCAAACTCGTTCGCCGCTTCGAAAACGAAGCGTACGTCTTGGGGAAGTTGCAACATCCGGGCATCGCGCACATTTACGAGTCCGGCATGGTGCGGCATGAGGGTAGAGATCAACCCTTCTTCGCCATGGAGTTTATCGACGGTGTCCGAATCACCAGTTATGCCGATGAGCGACGACTCGGTTTGCGCCAACGACTCGCGCTTTTCGCTCACGTGTGTGACGCCGTTCAACATGCCCATCAAAAGGGCGTCATTCATCGCGATCTGAAACCCGGCAACATACTTGTGGTTGATCGAGAATCGCCTTCTACGACTGGAGGCACCGACTACCGCAGTAGCACGGAGTTCGATGGTGTTGGGCAACCGAAGGTGCTCGATTTCGGGGTCGCGCGCGTGACCGATGGCGACATGCAAGCGGTTACAGCACAAACAGATCTTGGCCAACTGATCGGCACCTTGGCATACATGAGTCCGGAACAGGTGGCTGGCGACTCGAGCAAGCTCGATACGCGCTGTGATATCTATGCGCTTGGCGTCGTGTTGTATCAACTGTTGACGAATCGACTGCCGTTGGATGTAGCAGGGCAATCCATCGCCGAGGCCGCGCGAATGATTCGGGACGATGATCCCACGCCCGTATCCGTGATCGATCGCACCTTGCGCGGCGATGTCGAAACCATATTGATCAAGGCGCTCGACAAAGACCCTACTCGACGATTTGCTACGGCCGCCGAATTGGCGGCTGACTTGCGACGATTCCTTCGTGATGAGCCGATCGCCGCGCGCCCAGCCAGTGCCATCTACAACATGCGAAAGTTTGCGCGCCGCAATCGCGGGCTCGTTGGCGGCTTGGTTGCGACATTCCTGGTGCTACTGATCGGAGCCACTGGGACAACCATCGGCCTGCTTTCAGCGCTTCGCGCGAACAACGAATTGGCCAAGACCAATCAAGTGCTTGAACAGACCAATGCCGATCTTGAGAGAGTAAGCGCATTCCAATCAACGCAGCTAACGGGCATTGATGTTCCCGGCCTGGGCCAACATATTCGTGCCGACTTGCTCGACTCCATCGAAGAGAGCGAGCGAGTCGCGATCGAAAGTGGTTTAGCGAATGTCAACTATACCGATCTTGCACGCTCGGCGCTGGATGGTTTCATCTTTGACCGCACGATCAACACGGTTCGCGATGAGTTCTCCGAACAGCCGGTCTTGCGGGCGCGTTTGCTGCAGGACCTTAGCACCGTGTTGCGACGGCTTGGAATCCTCGACCAGGCGGTCGATCCACAGAGTCATGCCCTGCAAATTCGCCGGCAGGAATTGGGTGCCGATCATCCGGACACCCTTGCGTCGATGGAGGAATCGGGATATTTGCATCAGGAGCTCGGGGACTACGGGCGTGCCGAGTCGTTTTACAACGAAGCGTGGCAAGTATCTCGCCGACTGCATGGTGATGATGATCTTCGTACGCTGGCGGCTCAGTCCAACATGGCCACGATTCAGTATTTGAAGGGTGAGTTGGCGAGTGCCTTAGACTCTGCGAATGCGGTTTTGGCCGGTTATGATGCATTGGGCAGTCCTGACGAAGAATTGGCGACGATGTCGGTGCTGGGTGCGATTCACGTTGAACTGAGTCAATACGACGAAGCCGAACAAGTTCAGCGCGAGACGCTCAAGCGCCGGCGCGCAATCTTTGGTGATGATCACCATTCGACACAGCAGTCGATAGCGAACCTGGCCGAGTTGCTCAGTAAGATCGGAAAATACGAAGAAGCGCAGAAGCTCAGCGAGGAAGCGCTGGCAATCCGGCAGCGTCTCTCGGGCAATGATCATCCCGATACCGCTGATTCACTTGCGCAGTTGGGTGACGTTCTTAGCACTCGTGGAAAGTTGAATGAGGCGGAGCCGCTCTTGCGCGACGCGGTCGCAACGCATCGTCGTCTGCCGAATGCGACGCCGACGACGACGAAGGCACGTGTGGGC
>JBMYUM010000455.1:0-3347 GCA_049605375.1 Phycisphaerae bacterium
GTGGAGTCCGAAGAAAGGCAGGCGTTCAGTGTCTCACCGGGAAGCCGCTCCATCAGAAGCGCATCGGGAAGGAACCGATCGCTCACCTCGGGCACGCGCACGCTGCGATCTCCAGCAAACACCTTGGTGGCCAGCCGCAGATGGCGGTACTCCTGCATGAAGTCGAGATCACCACGGAGCAGCGTCATCACCCGATCGACGACGCCACGGTAGTCCATGGCGGGCAATCCACGCGACCGGCACGATTCTGTCAGAATGTCTCCGAGCTCTTCCCAGATTGGAATCTCCTGCTCGAAACGCTCTTGCACGCCAGGTTTCCGGAGCTTGAGCACACCATCCCGGAACGGCACCGTCGGTGTTTCACATACCACCGGTACCACAACCGCCACGCTGGCTTCTGCCAATGGCTGACCGATGGAACGGAGAACAGTTTGATGGCGAGACCCCATTGCCTTCTGTACCAGTTCTGTGATCTCCTGGTGCGAACGATTCGTGCTCAGCACTTCGAGACGTTGAAGGAATCGGCGCAATTCCGGATCAAGGTCTTCGTGACGCGCGAGTACTTGGCCGAGCTTATGAAGAATGGGCGATTCGAGGAGAAACGTCAGCAATCGCACTTCAAGGCGTGCGGAACGTGGAAGCGCTGATTGATGGGCGAGCATCGACTGCTGCTGCGTCTCCGAAAGTTGCTGCCAATAGTAGTGCAGCGCATCCGCCAGCACGGGTCGGTAACCGACGTACCCCTCGGGTAGCCAGTCGAGAAACTGGTCGAGAATCGTAAGCAAGGCGATGGCTCCGCGCCGGGCACGTCAGCTCAGTCGGAAATCGCACGTACCGCGGACGACTAGTCGATCAATGGACAGTTGATAATTTATTTGACTGTCCAATTAGCGCGAGTATACTTCAGCGAACGGTCAGCGGTAGCACATTTCCTGGTGTTCTCGCTTTGTGAATCTCCTACAATCCGTCGCCCGGTCGCTTTTGGCGCCCACTGTCTCGTTGTCGGGGCAGAATGTCCTCCGTTCGGATACGTTCGCACAGAGGTCGGTTCGAATCGTTTACGAGGTCGTCACGCATGCTGATGCCATCATCCATCACAATACGATCGCAACGTGCGACGCGCGTTGGTCGATGGGGGTGCGCTTCCACCGTCGTGCATCTACCAGAACTGTACGACTACCTCTTGTCGATCGAGAACGCGGCAGGCTTCTTACTTCCGTTTGACGAACCATGCCTGTTCGACATCGATTGGAAGAAAGGGGCTACGTAGGGCAGATGCAGATATTCGAGTCTGAGACTTGAACATCAGATAAGCAACATCAAGCCCTGCCGCCTCGCTGCGAGCAGGGCTTTTTTTGTGGGTATACCTAAGCAATCAATGCAAGTGGCACGCAGGACCGACTTCGTGCGTCGACGGATATGTCGTTATGGAAATCTTGATTCGACAGGCCATGTGGATCATCGCGCTGTCGATGGTCATCGGGGTCATACGATCGATCCAGAATAGGAACGGGATGAAGCGTACGCAGCGCCGCGTACGGATGGAAGAAGACCGGGTCTTGGAAAGCCGGGAAAGGCGGACTGACATGGACAGAAGGGACAGACAACTTGAATTGATGCAGGACTTCATGCAGGAGCAGGGTTGGACGGTTTCGACCAGGAACGATGGTGGCGCGTTCCATGCTCACTTCCGTACGACGGAACGTGTGTTGCCATTGATGATCGAGATGCATGATTCGGGTGAGATGACCCTGCTGCGCATCCCGATTTGCTTCGTTGCCGAAGACATGCGTGGGAAGATGTGCGAGGCCATCGCACGCGCCAACCAGCAATTGAGCGTCGGTGGTTTCCAGATGGACTTGTCTGACGGGGAAGTCCAGTTCCATGCCGTGTTCCCGAACCTGTCGGAAGAAATCACGGTCGAGCAGTTCCAGTTCATGCTGGAAGCGGCTTGTGGTGCTGCCGGTACGTTCGACCGCGCATTCCTGCGTTTGCTGCATGGTGACGACATGTCACCGGCAGAGGTTATCGCGGAAGTCGAGATGGCGACCATGTCGGAAACGCCCCCGCCAGACATGGAATCTCTCGGCTGAATGCATCACGCATGATCTGACTTTGGCCTGTCGTTGCGACTGCGTACTCTTGCTGCAACGGACGCCGGTCGACGGCCCCACCGTCGACCGCGTCCTATTTACGGACAGTCTGAGGCCACTCCCCTTGCCATTCGCATGATGATCAAGGTCCATTCGAGGGCCATAGCCTTGTGCATCACCTAACAACGGTATCTGAGTCGCGACGATCGTGCAGGTAACCCGCAAGCTGGTGTTTATGTATGGCATCCATACCCCAAGTTGGATATGCTAGGACCGTTTGCCGGGTGGATGCGAGATCGGGAGTAGTTTGTGAAGCTGAAAGCACGTTTCGAAGGCTGCATGCTTGGCCTCGCGATCGGCGATGCCCTGGGAAAGCCGACCGAGTTCCTGACGCGTAACGAAATTCGTGAGCGCTTCGGCCCCGAAGGCGTGACCGGGTTTGAGCCGTCGGGTTTCCACCCCCCTGGCACCTATACCGACGATACGCAGATGTCGATCGCCATCGCGGAGGGCATCATCGAGTCTGGTCACGCGTCCGTCGATACGCTCATGACCAGTATTGCCTCCCGCTTCGTTACCTGGGCCAAATCCGCCGACAACAATCGCTCTCCCGGGACGGCATGCATGACAGCCTGCCGCAATCTCGATGAAGGCGTTTCCTGGCGTGAAGCCGGAGTCAGATTATCGAAGGGATGCGGCACCGTCATGCGCGTTGCCCCGATTGGCCTCTACTTCCATGAAGATCTTGAGAGAGTTGTCGACGTTGCACAGGCGTCTGCGACGATCACACACGGGCACACCACAGGCATCGCAGCAGCAGCCGGAGGAGCGCTCGCTGTCGCCCTCTGCATCCGTGAGACTCCACCGGATCAGTTGCTCGATGAAATCCTGGCACGATCAAGCCACCTCGATGCCGACTACGCGCGAAAACTGGAACAGCTCAAGTCCGTCGTCCATTTGGAACCGGACGAAGCCATGGCGGAACTCGGTGATGCATGGGTAGCCGAAGAAGCGCTCGCCAACGGCCTGTACTGCTTTCTTCGCTCACCGGAGGATTACCGCGCAACGGCACTGACCGCCGCGAACACCGAGGGCGACTCCGACAGTATCGGCACGATCGCCGGTTCGGTTTCCGGCGCCTATAACGGTGTATCTGCCATTCCCAAGCCATGGCGCTCTGACGTCGAGAACGCGGCCTACCTGAAAGAACTGGCTACCCGATTACTAACCGCCTATGAAACGGCTTAACGATCT
>JBMYUM010000456.1:0-3341 GCA_049605375.1 Phycisphaerae bacterium
CTCAGGACCCGTGCCCGTAATACCACAACCCCAACAACGGGAGTAAGAAACCATGATAACAATACAGAAGATATTCACGTGCCAACTATTGTTCCTGCTTGCATTGAATACCCACTCACTGCGGGCTCAAGAATGTGGACCGAATTCCACTGGCGACGGCTGCTTGGCCACCACTTGCGCCGAACCATCTGAATTCTGTTTGCCAAGCGCATACACCTGTGTCCCCGGTGGTGCCTGTACCGTATTCGATTGCGACTGCGCCGGTACGAGCGAATGCCGAGCGCAGGAGGTGGGCGGTGTCGTGACATGCGTTGGAACATGTAGCACCGGAAGTTGCAATCTGAGTGCGTTCGACACAAACGGTGACGACATTGACGACTATTTCACCTGCGGCTGCGAGATCCTGCAGGCGTGCTGCGTTGGCCAGTCCGGTTGCTCCATAGAATTTCCATCCACCTGCCTCGCCATGGGAGGGGCACCGCAAGGCGTAGGGTCAGTTTGCCTTGGTGACGGTGACATGAATGGTGTCGACGACCTCTGCGACGCCAACTGCATGCAGGAAGTTTGCGACGGAGTGGATAACGACTGCGACGGCGTCGCCGACGAAGACTTTACGATCTTCGGTGTCGATCAAAATACCGGAGATGTCGTAGATGATTTACCCATCGGCGCCGTCTGCGTTTCGGGAGAGGGTGAATGCGAAGGCGTTGGCGTGGTTGTCTGTAGCCAGGATGGCCTGTCTGCGATCTGTGATGCCGTGGAGTTGACGCCGGGAACCGAAGGTCCGGCCAACGATCCAAGCTGCTTCAACTACGCCGATGACGATTGCGACGGCCTCTACGACTACGAAGATCCAGACTGCATGATGGTCGAAATCTGTGACAGTCTCGATAACGATGACGACGGCCTGGTCGACGAGGACTTCATCGGACTTGGCGATGACTGCGTCGTTGGTCAAGGGGTATGCGTCAGCCCCGGCATTCTCATATGCAGCGATGATGGTACACACGTTGTCTGCAGCGCGACGCCTTTGCCTCCGGGGCAAGAAGGCCCCCCTCAGTCCATCCCCTGCCAGGATGGACTGGACAATGACTGCGATGGTCTGATCGACATGAATGACCCGGATTGTCAGCAGCCGGAGATCTGTGACGGCATCGATAACGATGGCGACAACCTTGTCGATGAAGACTTCGCTCAACTCGGCGACCCCTGCAGCGTGGGGACTGGTGTTTGCGCCAATTCGGGTGTCATCGTCTGCAACACGGCGGGCGACGGAACGACCTGTAGCGCTTCACCGAAGCGAGCGTTCCCTGAAGGACCTGCAGGATGTTCTTGCGCCGACGGTATCGACAACGACTGCGACGGCCTCATCGACATCGACGATCCGGATTGTGGTTCTTCGAGGCTGCGCGCCCGGGTGTCGCTCGACCCCGAGTGTGGCCCCATCGGTAACGACTGCGAATCGTGGCACGTCGTGAACTTCAATGCGGTTGACGGCAATCAAAACACAGTTGTAATCGCAGAAGTGCTCGCACTGGATGAGAACGATAACGTGCAGGCAAGTATTCCAATTGAACAGGGTGATCGAGTCCGGCTGAGAGCCAGCCAGGTCGGATTCGAGGCGGACACGGTTGTCGCAACGATTGACTTGCAACTACTCCAGCAATGGGATGCTTGTGTGACAGGTCCTGGCAGCGGTCCGATTGGCGCAGCTTGCGGCGTACTCAACACTGACTGCGACAAAGATATCGACGCGGTTGATTTCATGAAGCATCAGTTACAGTTCGGCCAACAGATCAAATACCATACGATCGAGTCCGATCTGCCGCTCATCAAGGTGACGGCAGACGACGGTTCGAACAGGGTCCATGCATATGCATCGAACATACCTTATGCACAAGTCGTGGAACCGAAAGATACAACGGTCAACCTATCCGAGGGTAATACAACACGTGTCGAGGCCGCAATCCCCAATATGGATCCAGCTTCGCTGCGCATCCGGGTTGACGGTATCGACATTCTGGCTGCCATTGGTGTCGACCCTGCAACGGACTTCCCCGGAGGACCATTCGGTGGCCATGTTATGGTTGATGGATGCACCGTGAGCATTTGCGACCTGGTCGTTGATAGTGCGCCGATGGCCGACTCGGCAGCCAACACAGTTTCTTTCTACGCCGAGGGGCTATGCTGCGGCGGTCATCGATTCGTTGTCGAGGGTGAGAAACGCAACGGCTCCTATCCAGATACTCCAGAAACCGGATGTCATGTGGACGACCTCTATGCCTTTGGCGACTCCCATGGCTTTGAAGTCAGAGTCTTTAGCCCGGTGGATGGTGCCATCACCGCCGGCCATCCGACCCTCGTGACCGGAGAGGTGTGCCATGGCCGCGACTACTGTTTCATTTCCGATGGATGCACACAGGAAATATGTGGCCAGGGAACAGTCGATTGCCTTCCGCACGTCCGTGTCAATGGCTACGAATTTGCCGTCTCAGATCGAATCGTTGAACCGGGCGATGGCGTAAACACCGCGGACACCTACCGCTATCCATTCTCGACCGTCCGCCCCGAAACCGATTTGGTTCAGGATTTTGCCGGCATGAGTGAACCCGGAACGATTGATCCCGGTGCCAACAGGCTCGTCGTCGAGGCATTCGATGACACCTACCACTCGACTTTCGACAACGTGAACTTCTCCGTCGGCCCCATTCAGAACGCACCGATGGGTGGAAGCCCTCTGGCAAGCAGCAGTGCAGAAGTCTCCAAGGGCGTCAATCTGACCATGACGGAATATGGTCTGGCAAAGGCTGTGTCGACGATTCTCGATGACACGGTGCCGGACTTGATGGACCAGGAGATTCGAAAGTGGATCGACGAGATGAACGGATTCGAGTATCCCGTTGAACTCACGAATTACTGCATCCCTACCATCAAGCTGACGGTCGATCCGAGCACACTCGAATTCGACAAGGAGGCATTTTCCTATGGCGTCTGGCCGGACAATGCCTATCTGGATGTCCAGGTAAGCCTTCCGTCAATCCGAGCGGAACTTCGCGCCGAGGGCGGTTGCCGCGTCAAGGTTTGTGCCGCCGGCAATCCCAATCTCTGCGTTTGTGCATTAGGCGTCGACCTCGATGTGACGCTGGCCATGGAAATCACCGAAGTCAAGGTCCGGTTCAAGATTCATCAAAGCGAACTGCTGAATACCATTACGGTCGAACCCGAAATCGTGTTCGATACCAACAAGATCTTCGTGAATGATATTGTGGAGAACAACATCCGGATCAAGTGTTTCCTCGGATTCGTGTTGGACACACTGATTGTCAGTCCGCCGATCCAGG
>JBMYUM010000457.1:0-3339 GCA_049605375.1 Phycisphaerae bacterium
GACATCTGCTGTAGTTGATTCTCTTCCCAAACCGAGAATGTTCCTACGCCGCGGCTCTTGTCACAACCGCTTCGTGCTCGAATTTGAACCACCTGATTCAAAAGGAAATGCCCGTGAACACCCCACGACTCAACATTACCCTGACATGCATACTGGTCGGCATCATAGGGCTGTGCCCGGGCTGCGAAGTCGACAGCACAGACATGGGGAATGACACCAATGCGCCCACCACGAACGATGACAATACTGGTGATGCGAACGGCGACAACAACGATACAGATGCGGAAACAACACGACCCACACTCGGGCTGGAAGTGGTGGCCACAGGGTTGGAAAATCCGGTTTTCATTACGCATGCACCGAACGACGCTTCACGACTGTTCATCGTCGAGAAACCGGGACGCATTCGGATGGTGCAGGATGGTGAGTTACAGAGCGACCCGTTCCTGGACATCACCGATAAGACAAACGCGAGCGGTTCCGAACAAGGACTCCTAGGCATGGCATTTCATCCGGATTTCCCAGACACACCCCATGTCTTCGTTTATTACACATTGACCGGCTCCAATGACTGTCGTTTGTCAAGATTCAGCGTCATGGACGGCAATCCCAACACACTCGATGCGGGCTCGGAAACGGAATTGCTGACCATTGAACAGTTCGCCGGCAATCATAACGGCGGATGGTTGGGATTCTCTCCATTGGACGGTTTCCTGTACGTATCTGTCGGCGACGGTGGCAGCCGCTGCGACCCGCAACAGGCCGGCCAGGACGAATCCAGCCTGCTGGGCTCGATGCTTCGCCTCGACGTCGACAATGGAGAACCATACACAAGCCCGGCAAGCAATCCGCTTGTGACGACCGATGGCCGTGATGAAATCTGGGCAACCGGTCTTCGCAATGCCTGGCGCTGCGCATTTGACTCTGTGACAGGTGATCTCTACATCGCGGACGTCGGTCAGGAAGCGTGGGAAGAAGTCAACGTGCAACCGGCTGACGATGCCGGTGGTGCCAACTACGGCTGGGATTGCAAAGAGGGTTCCAGCTGTCCGGCCGACAGCAACTGCCCGGTGGATCCTGCCTGTGAATGCGATGACCCGAATTTTGTCGATCCGATTTTTGAGTATGACCACAACGGGGGACGGTGTTCCGTCACTGGTGGTGAGGTGTATCGGGGCTCGAACATTCCGGAGTTGGACGGCGCCTATTTTGTCGGCGATTTCTGTACCGGCGAAGTATGGCTCCTGGCACCCAATGCCGACGACTACGATTCGTCGCTACTCGATTTGAACATCGGCGTCGGCGAACTCTCGAGCTTCGGAGTGGACGCTACCGGTGAGCTCTACGTCTGCCAGTATGGCTCCGGCACCGTCAGTCGAATCGTGGAAGCCGAGTAATCGGAATTAAAAAACTCCTTACCTTCACCGGTGGAAGATAAGGAGCTGAATGAACTTCGCGAACGTTCGATCAGTCAGCTGCGCTACAGCAGCGTGAAGTAATTGTCACAGGCCGCATCAAATGCCTCTGTCGTCATGTGTGCTTCCGTTCCCTGGAACTTAGCATAGTTCAGAATCTGCTGAATCAAGTCGCGCGGATGGCAACACCGAAACGCCCGGTCAGCGGCCTTGTAGTGCTTCTCAATCAGGTGATTCACCGAGGGCTCGCAGTAGGCCACACCGAGCTTATCCGCCATGATCTTCATCAGAGAACGGAACTCGCTCTCGGATGGATTGGCAACGTTAATCTTGTACGGGATACGGCGCAGAAACGCATCGTCGACCAGTTCCTTGGGCTCAAGGTTGGTTGAGAAGACAATCAGCTGATCGAACGGCACCTGGATCTTCTTACCGTTGAACAACGTCAGGAAGTCGAATCGTTTTTCCAGTGGGACAATCCATCGGTTCAGCAACTCAACGGGATCCATGCGCTGGCGACCGAAGTCGTCAATGACCAGCGTGCCGCAGTTACTCTTCATCTGCAGCGGTGCTTCGGTGATCTTCGTATGTGGATCATAGCGAAGTTCCAGGGCTGACATCTGCAATTCGCCACCAACGACAATCGTCGGTCGTTTGATCTTCACCCAGCGACGGTCAAATGATTCGCCCGCGATAATGGATGGCTTGTTGCCTCCAACTTCGACATGGGACTGCGGATCGAAGAGCTGGATCGTCTCGCCGTCGACAAAGATGGCACGCGGAATCCAGACGTCCTCACCGAACGAACCGGTGATGCGCTCCGCAATGCTGGTCTTTCCGTTCCCGGGGTAACCGTAAAGGAACAGTCCGCGACCGGAGTTCACCGCCGGTCCCAGGCGTTGCAGCATGCCGTCGTTGATCAAAAGGTCTTCGAATGCGGTACGCAGTTCATTGGGTCCGGGTTGCTCGGTCTGGATAGACTGCGCGGTCACCGATTGGACATATCGATCGAAGGGAACCGGAGCGGCTCCCGAATAGGAGCACTCTTCGAGATAGCGGTTGGCCAACGTTCGCCCGGCTTCGGTAAGCGTGTACTCGAAGTCGCTCATGGACGACTGTCCTTTGTAGACAACGAGCTGCCGATTCTTCAACGTCGTCAACATCTCGACAATCGGCTTGCCCGGAAGGCAGAGTTCGCCGGCAACACCACGTCCGGTGTTCGCGCCGACTGCCAGCAGGTGCTTGAAGAGCAACGACTCAACGTACGCTTCCGGCAATCCAGTCTCTTCAAGCGTTTCGCAATCTGCCGGAAAGAAACACCCCTTCTCAGGTGCTTTGCTAACGGCAGCCGTAACGTCGTCTCCCAACTTCATCTTTGGCGACGAAGTACCGGTACCCTGCGCAGATAGACTTGAAAAAGCGGTCACGTAGTTCCCCTTCTGACTATTTCCCGTTTGAACATTCGATGGCAACGACGAACCCCTTGCGGCGAGCAAGAAATGGGTGTTCGACAATCGAACTATCCAATACGGCAGAAAGGCAGGCAATCCAGTCTTGGGGCGCGCACGCATATGGTACAGACATGCCAGCGAATGAATCGAATGTCCGAAAAGAAGGGGTGAGCGGAAGCTGGAATTGGTGACACAACCGTCACATCACGACGAGCCATTCCAGGACCTTCCAACGAACAGGGAAGGTCCGATGACCACCGATTTCGGTCGTTCTTAATACCTGTGGCTTCTGGGAAGAGCCAGGCGGAAGACGTTCAGGAACCCTCTTGAAGCTCGGCGATGCGGCGTGCGAAACGCTTTAATCGGACTTCCTCGGCAATATCGTCAGAAAGAACAATGTCGGTGGCCGAATGCGCCGAATGCGATACCTTAGAACGTTGCTCACATCCTACGAGCGCGCAAAGAAGAAAAAT
>JBMYUM010000458.1:0-3312 GCA_049605375.1 Phycisphaerae bacterium
CGGACATGGGTGTCTTCATCTCGGCCAGCCATAATGACTTCCGGTACAACGGCTACAAGCTTTCCTGCATGAACGGGTCACAGTTCGATCCGTCAGAACGCGACAAGCTCTACAATGAGTACATTCGCAAAGTCACCTTCGACGACATCAAGCTCGCCGACTTCGACAACATTGGCGACGACCAGCTTTGGTTCCTCGGCGGGGTGAAGCCGGCTACGCCGCGAATGATCACCGAAGGCAATCTCAAGGGACTCCCGATGGCCGATCCGCTCCCGGATGCGAGCGACGTCTACGCCGGACGCGAAGACCGAATCATCGACCTCCACACCATGCATGTGGATCACGTAAAAACCTTCCTGCTCCGACAGGAGGAAATCACCAACGCCAAAGATCCGCTCGTCATCGGCTACTCTGCTTTCAACGGTTCCGGACGCAAAGCCGTCCCGCGACTGCTCAACGAAGTTGGATTCGGTAATGTCAATCGCATCATGAAACTCGATGCACTCGACGGCATGTTCCCCGCTTTCTGCAGTGACCCGGGGCAGGAACAGCAGCCCGACCCAGGCGACTGGCGCGCAGGAGATATCGCTGTCAACGCCTATCGCGAAGAATACCCCGACCAATGGGACAAGACGGATCTGATCGTCGGTACCGATCCCGACGCCGACCGATGTGGCGTGATCATCAAGGTCCCGGAACACCAGCGCCCCGCCTACCCCCACCCGGGAACAGGTGAACATCGCGAATACTCCCTGATTTCAGCTGACGAAGCCTGGTCGTTGATCCTATGGTACAGACTTCAGGATGAAGTCGCGCGACACGGCGCCGTTCGCAATGCCGAGAAGCAATTCATTTGCCTGTCCCACACCACGACCGATCTGCTCGAACGCACCGCACGAAAGTTCGGCCTGGGTGTCCTGAAGACATGGGTCGGCTTCGCACAACTCGCCGCGGCAACTCGCGCGGTTTGGGATCTGACCACCGGCAAAGATACGCCCGGACTGACCGAGAACGGTAAGCTCCCACCCTACAGCGAAGGTCGACGCAACCCCGACGATACAAAATGCAACCGCTCCATTCACTCATGGTCAGACATGGATAACGGCCATCGAAGTGTCAACATCGCGGCACTTGAACAATCCAACGGGTTCTCACTGCTGGGCGGCCCACCGAAAGACAACCGCTCCCTGGGTGAAGGCGGACACGTGCGCGACAAAGATGGCACATTCGCTGCCGTCCTCGTGGCCGAGCTCGCCAACTACGCCAAGCAACAGGGCAAGAACCTCATTGACATGCTGGATGAGAATCTCTACCTCGATCCGGACATCGGCCTGTTCATCACGCACTACGAACCTGACCCCATGGACGGTGAATACGAAGGACTGGCAGGCTACACCAAGAAACGCGGAATTCTCGATAAGGCGGAAGCCCTGTACCAGAACTACACCAGTGCGCCATTCACGCTGGCCGGCTATCCGGTTAAGTCCGCCACGGCGTATCGAACCGGTAAGTATGATCGTGTGAACTGGGAAGGATTTCCCGATGAGGGCTACCGCTTCTTCTTCGACGACGAACGGTTGAGCCACATGACCATTCGCCCCTCCGGTACATCAAACGCATTGCGTTTTCACGTCCAACTGTACGGAGGAACGCCGAGCCGCGAAGAACTCATCGCAAAGAAGGCTGAACTTCGAGCGGCCACCGTCCAAATGGTCAAAGACATGCGTCAACTGATCGGCGCTGTGTAACGCACATCGCATGATTGGCTGAAACCCCGACGTCGATTACGTCGCAAGAACGCATGCCATGCCTGGGTCTTCGATCCAGGCATGGCTCTCGCCACGCCCATCCAATAACGCCACCGCTTTCATCCGTTCGGTTTGCTTGAAGCCCCAATAGAATGATCCCCAATGGCCTGAGCCCGAATGGCCTGAGCCCGAATGGACTGTGCCCCAATAGACTGATCCCCAATGGCCTGAGCTCGCGCTCACGACACCCGGTGGCACGGCGCGAGAGCCGACCGCGTCCCCCGCCGCCGAAACCACCGGGCATCTAAAATCAACATGGCGGGCAGTGTTACAATGGTCTATGCAGGGTAAGCAAGAAGCTGGGAGAGACAGAACACATCCGGATCAAATGAAGTGGCCAAACCAGAAGTGAGAAACAGTGCGAAACAAAGAGTGACGCTACTCCCTGTATCGTTCAACACATGCTGTATCGTTCAACACATGAGCGAACCAGCGGACGCCGGCCGATGTGAATTTGCGCGCCCGCCTGACTACCCTGCGCCTGACTACCCTGCGCCTGACTACCCTGTGCCTGACTTGTCCACCCGACGGGGTAAACAACAGGAAACAACGTACACAGGCACACACCCGAAACAGAGTGCGGAACGCAAACCACGATCAGGGAAATGAAGTTGAGGAGCCGGATGGGTCACCCGACAGAAGTCGCAGTCGCAACACGGCCGTCACACCAACCATCGATGAACCCACGAATACATGGCACATCCTGACGATGACGAAAAACCCAACGACAGAATGCCTGATCGATGACTCAATGCAGGGCGAACTCAAATGTGAGTCGCATCACAACGCACAGCACCTCGCGGCGTGTTTCTCGATGACGCAATGGCACCCGAAAAAAGCCGCCACTCAACCTGAACGATCGAACGCCGGAAACAACCGGAACAAACCCGGTCGAATGCAGTCTACAATCGCCTCGGTATCCCCAGAAAAAGCTGCTGATTCAAAATGTCTTGAACGCTCGCATTGGCACGCCGGCAAACCCCTTGGCCGACGTACACATTGTTCGTCTCGAACTTCCAGTCTTACCGAACTTCTGAACCTTGACGTGTCTTGAAACCCTCACACGATTAACAGTCTCTGCACGAACCAAACCGCATGTTGAATCAATAAAACTATAGGACCACGACATCTCAAATCAAAAAAATTCGTTACGAATCACAACGGTTTTGGCAAAAAAGTCGGCAACGACATGAGCGACAGCTGTCGCGGAGGGCAACGCCGCAAGATGGGAAGACACGACATTATGCCGTCTGCTGATCCAGTTCCTCATAGTAACGACGCATCACCGCATGACGGGTAACAAGACCCTCAATACGAGACGGATCGTTGGAATTGGAAATCGGCATGGACTCAACGTCGTTACGGGCAAACTTGTCCAGCACAAGGTCCAGCGTCTCCATCGGACGAAGACTCGGAATGTCAGGCCGTACAAGCTCACCAACGTTAAGGAGCAGGACCGATTCTGGTTCCAGCAAAGCCACACGAATGTCCTTCCCCGTCACCA
>JBMYUM010000459.1:0-3311 GCA_049605375.1 Phycisphaerae bacterium
GTATCGATTTATACTCTAAAACCCTTAAAGGTTTAACTGTATCTTTGTCTTTATTGGCAACCAATTCTTCAAGCTTTGACAAGAAACCAGATGGAGCGCCGGGCAAAGACGTCGCGATCTGCGATACGAAAGCAGGACCGCGCGTGGCTGCGATTTCTGTGATGGGTCGCATGTTCATGAAGCCGCCGGTGAATTGCCCCTACGCCGCCGTCGATCGCGTACTCAGCTCACTGCCTTCTGACGTGAAGATCATCATCGTTGACGTGCACGCTGAAGCGACAAGCGAAAAAGTGGCGATGGGCTGGCACCTCGACGGTCGCGTCAGTGCCGTTGTCGGCACGCACACGCACATTCCCACCGCAGACGAAACGATTCTCCCGAACGGAACCGCCTACCAGACGGACATGGGCATGACCGGTCCCTATGAGTCCGTTCTCGGTCGCGACCGTCATCGCGTTCTCTCGGCATTGCGAACCGGCGTGCCGACGACGTTTGATGTGGCCGAAAAAGACCAGCGCCTTTGTGGCGTCCTCGTCACCGTGGACTCAACGACCGGCAAAGCAACGGCCATCCAGCGTATCCGCGTCAATGACAGCGAAGCGCCGCCCGAACAAGAATAGGTGCCATGCCGATCGGTGCCATGCTTACCAACCGCCGCAGGCGGGAGTAAGCATGCTCTACAGTGACTCCCTCAATTCTCACAAGAATAAGGTGCCATGCCCAAGTCCGAGTCGTCATCGACGAGGCGCGGGCATGCTGTCGCGTCACAACAAAAAAAGCCCGCCCATCGAGGGCGAGCTTGATCAATCAATCATACGACAAGGCGTAACAAACTAGAATCGTTCGGTCGTACTCTTGCCCTGCAGGAACAACTGCAGGTAATCACGACCACCCGCCTTGCTGTCGGTTCCCGACATGTTGAATCCACCAAACGGCTGAACATCAACAAGTGCACCGGTGCACTTACGATTCAAATACAGGTTACCAACGTGGAAGTCTTCGCGAGCACGCTCGAGCCGTTCACGCACATTCGAGAAGAAACCACCAGTCAAGCCGTACTCCGTGGAGTTCACCGCTGCCAGGCCGTCTTCGAAGTCTGAACACTTGATGACCGCGAGTACCGGCCCGAAAATTTCTTCCTGCGCGATACGGGCGTTTCGATCGACATCGGCAACGATCGTGGGCGAAACAAAGTAGCCCTTCGACGGAATGTTCACATCGCCATGAACCAATCGTCCTTCGCCCTTTCCGATCTCGATATACTCGTTGATCTTCTTGTGCGCGTTTGGATCAATCACGGCGCCCATGAAGTAGTTTTCCGGGCTGACGGTATCACCGATCGTGATCGTCTTGGCACGCGAAACCACGCGTTCCAGAAGATCGTCATAGATGTCCTGGTGAGCAATCAAACGACTGCAGGCCGAGCACTTCTGACCCTGGAATCCGAACGCTGAAGCAACCGCACCTTCAGCTGCCGCTTCAATGTCAGCGGTCTCATCGACGAGGATACAGTCCTTGCCGCCCATTTCGAGCACGCTTCGCTTCAGCCAGATCTGACCGTCAACAACCTTCGCTGCTTTTTCGTAGATGCCGACACCGACTTCACGCGATCCGGTGAACGAAATGAACCGCGTCTTCGGATGGCAGACCATCGTATCACCGACCGTGCCACCTGGACCCGGCAGGAAGTTCAGGGCGTACGGTGGAAGGCCGGCCTCATGAAGAATGTCCACCATGATGGCGGCAATGACCGGCGACGTACTGGCCGGCTTCAGGCAAACCGTGTTGCCGGTCACAAGTGCCGACGTCGTGACACCACAGCAGATCGCCAACGGGAAATTCCACGGCGGAATCACCACACCCACGCCAAGTGGAATGTAACGGAGTTCATTCTCTTCACCTTCGAAAGGCGTCACCGGATGGGCGCCGGCCAATCGCATCATCTCGCGGCCGTAGAAGTCGAGGAAGTCGATGGCTTCGCACGTATCGGCATACGCCTCAATCCAGCTCTTGCTGGTTTCATACACCATCCAGGCCGACAGTTCGTAGACACGACGGCGCATGATCGCGGCCGCTTTGACCAGAATCCGTGCACGCCAGTCGGGGTCGGTCTTGCGCCACTTGTCGAAATTCTCGTGTGCGTTTTCGACCGCCTTGTTGGCAAGGTCCGCGTTCGCCTTGGCGACCACGCCCACCACGCGATCGGGGTCGGCCGGGCTGACCGAAATAAACGTCTCGCCGGTCTTAACCGGCTCACCGTTAATCCAGAGCGGGTACTCTCGCCCCAGCTGTCCTTCGACCTGCTTCAGGGCTGCCAGCATCGCCTCGCGCGGTGCGTTCTCATTGAAATTGACATACGGTTCCGGTGAATACGTTGGCAGCATGGTCTAGACCCTCATGATTACGGTTACGGCGCCACAGAGTGTGGAATGTCAACACGATGCGTCGGCTACCCGGTCATGCCCTACCCAGAGCCCGGAGGCGACCGACGGCTCGCGCCATCTCCCGGTTTTTTACCGTCCATTCGCCGCCCTGACCAGTGGCCTGCACGACCGGTTTCCCGAACGGGACACAAAAAAGCCCCGCTTCACCCTGGGGTGAAACGGGGCCTGTGATTATCCAAACTACACCGCGATGAATCGCGGATAGTGAGGTGCTATTCCGGATCGACGATCGTCAGGGTATCGCCAACTTCATCCTGATCGAGCAGACCCGAGGTACCGAAGATCTGCACCGTCACCGTCACGGTTTCACCCGTACCGGCCGTCACGGTCAACGTCGGGTTGTCGACGTCGTTGACCAGGTCAAAGTCCACACCGTCCGGTTCTTCGGCACCGAAAGTCGCTTCGATGTCAGCCGGGTCGATGTTCTCAACGGTAATGAAGTCGAGCAGGTTGATCGTCTCGTTCAGCTCGATCTCGTTGCCGATGCTGCTGAAGTCAATCACAACCGTTCCGACCTGAACCGGAATGGTCACGGTCGCGGTTACAAGCGTACCAGCCGTCGCGTCGCAAGCCAGCGAATCGAACTGGAAGTCCTGCGTGGTCGCCACGGTGGGAGCCGTGAACGACGCGCGAAGATCGTCAACAACCGTCAACGTCACAGACTCCGGGTTGCCGGCGGCTTCGGCCCACTCGGCCTTGTCCGCATCTTCTTCTTCGAGAACCAGGACGACCATGTCGTTCGGCTGAGCGGCACCACTACTGAAACCAGAGATAACAGTCGCCGTAACGGCAGGACGCGTAATCGCGATGTTCGCCGTTCCGTTCGTGAAACCGGCCTTCGAACCCGTTACCGTAAAGTTGAACACC
>JBMYUM010000460.1:0-3278 GCA_049605375.1 Phycisphaerae bacterium
GAATTACGAATAAATCACACCAATTGGACGACACGTTGGAATGACAAGGCACGGCAAGCGAAGCGTGGAGCGAAACAGGGCGCCAAAACACGCCGTCACGCCCCCTCCTTGAAACCGACACAACCCGCCCCTGAAACCTCGGCTATAATGGTCCAGGAGGATGAATGAGCCGTTCATCCAATGAACCACCAGCCCGAGCAAGAATTCGACACCTTAGATGCGGAGATCGGCCGCAATACGGAGAAAATCAACGATGTCCCGATTCCGATCAACTGTAATCATCGTCCTGTTTCTTGGCGTATTGACCGCTCCCCACCCATCTGCGGCGCAACCCGAAGTCAGAGCCCGAATCCGCGAAGCCGAGCTCATTCTCAAGGATATGGGCCTCGAATACGACACGCTGGAATCGAAGTTTTTCCACATTCTCTTCGTCGGTGCCCGCGAATTTGCACTCGAACGCCAACGCATCCTGGTGAAAACGCGAAACAACCTCATTGGTCTCACCCGCAGGATGAAACTCAAGGTCAATCAGCAACACGAGAAACTGCTGGTCATTCTGCTGGACAGCCAGGAACAGATGAAACAGTTCGCTGCGCACGCCAACGGCGGCAACAACCTGGCAGACTGGGTCGCCGGATACTACCAGCCGCTGCAAAACTGGGCCGTCTTTTACAACCAGCGAAAAGGGAGCAACCTCGCGCAGGCTGAGCGCGAACTGAACCGCATGGCACAACGACTGCTCCAGATGGAAGGGGGACCGGACGTGATCGTCCGTATCAACACACCCAACGGCGTGGTCAGCAAGAGCAAACGTCAAGTCGCACGCGAGATGGAAGCCGAATGGGCACGGATCGTCGCAGAGACCATGGAATTCAATACTGTGGTCACACAGCACGAAGGAACGCACCAGTTAGCCTACAACATGGGCCTGCAACGTCGAGACGCACGATACCCGTTCTGGGTCAGTGAAGGACTGGCGTGCGTCTTTGAGTCGCCGCCCGACCGCCGTCAGGTTCAGGGTGCAGCCCGACTCAACGAAGATCGCCTGATCGCCTACCGACGAGCTGTGCGGCAGAACAAGAACCTCGGCATGCAAAAACTTGCATCATTGCACCACCCTGACGCCCATCACGACATTCACGGCCTGTATGCGGAATCCTGGGCCATGTTCGCGTTCTTTTTCAAACGCTACCCGGTTCAACTGGCGGCGTATATGCAGCACCTCGCCGATCGCCCGGCCAAATCTACCGAGTCGGAAATCGAGGCGATCGAACGCTTCATGAAGAAGCCCATCACGATTCTGGAAAAGGAGTTTGAACGCTATATCAAGCGATTGAAGGCCTAGTCAGCCACTGAAGAGATGATGCAGAAGGCGGCCTGGCAGGAATTCAGGCGCTGGCCGAGCGGCGATTGCGCAAAGCAAAAGGCACGCCCAACAGCAGAAGCAGCAACGCAGCAGGCTCCGGCACGGCCGATCCACCCTCACCCGTCGCTGCATCAGAGACAGCAAGGAGTCCCGGTTCAGCCAGAGGAAATGCAGCTTCGCCGGCGACATCAACGCCGTCAGCCATACGAGCAATCATCTCCTCCTGCTCTGCCGCCATGATTTCCTTCAGCTGGCTCTGGCCGCTGAATTGAATGAACGGGTTGGCATCAGGATCGGAACCAAGCAACGGCGTCGCCAAAGCAGCCAGGACATCCGCAACGACATTACCGCGGATGCGCAGCGGGCCGATGTCGAAGTCAGACTCAAGTGTGTCGTCAGCAACACTACCGTCACGATCGATGGTCTGCCGCGAAGAATACGCCAGCTCCAGGTCGTAGAATCCGAATCGATTAAACGAAAATTCGCCGTCGACGAGCAGTGAACCTGTCAGGTCGGATTGCTGACCACCGGCATCAAAAGAAAGCGCGTAGGTCAGAGGCTGCGGTATGTCGTTGCTGTCCAACGCAGTCTGAAAACGAAGTTTGACAGTCGGAAGTACACGGCCACCGGCGTACACTTCCATCGAGAGGGGACCACTGATCGAAAAATCCGCGATACCGATATCAATCGGCGTGTTCGGGAAAACGGTCACTGCGTTGATGCTGTAGCCGTCACCGATGTAATCACGACTGCCGGTCGTGCTGAATCCGGCAAATGTCAAACCACGACGAATATCACGAAAGACATCCGCCTGCACCGCCGGTGCCACCAGGAACACCACGCACAAGCTCAACCACCACCAGGTTACGCGATGCTGATCTTTGCAGTCGTTTTTCATCATCTCACTCGCCAGATTCGCGATCACTTCAAGGTCCCGAACACGAGTTTATCGGTTATCGATGAGCGGATTAACGGCAAAATCAGGTCAATCACCGGCACATTGATCGACAGCGCCCGATATCCGAGCGCCTCGGGCACCACGACTGCGACTAACACCGATGCTCCTTAACCAGCTGCCAACTCTGCAATCAGGTGAGCCGCCGAACGTGTTCCCGCATGAAGGTCCGATACCATGAACACTTCATTCGGGCCGTGTGCATTGCAGTCCGGGAGACAGAATCCCATCATCAGGGAATCGGCTCCGAGCACCTCCTTGAACAACGGAAGAATCGGTAGCGACCCGCCCTCACGGATGAAGACCGGATTGCGGTCAAACCCTGCCTTGATCGCGGCCGACGCGGCCTTCATTCCGTCCGACTCCAAATCCGCGACGTAGGGACTGCAGGAAACGAACTGATTGATCTCCAGCTGGATACCCGGGGGGCAGGCCTTGCGAACCGCCTCGTCAAAGGCAGCTGAAATCTCATCAGGATCCTGATCTGGAACCAGACGCATCGACATCTTCCCCATCGATTTGGACGGCAGCACCGTCATCGATCCCTCGCCCGTAAACCCGGTCAGCAGACCATTCACGTCCAGTGTCGGTCGCGCCCATTTGCGTTCCAGCGTTGAAAAGCCCGCTTCACCGCCCAGATGCGAAACACCAAGTCCAGTCGCATAGTCTTCTTCCTTGAACGGCAACTGGGAGATACGCTCGCGCTCGATGTCCGTCAGATCGCGAACCATGTCATAGAATCCCGGAATCGTGACCCGCTGATCGGAGTCCTTCAACGATGCAATGATCGAAGCCAGAACATTGCCCGGATTCAATACCGTTCCGCCGAAAGAACCGCTATGCAGGTCCTGCTTCGGGCCCACCAGCGTAATCTCCTTGTACACCATGCCCTTTGTACCATAGGTAATGGCGGGAATGTCGTGGTTGTACTTCGGCGTATCCGATAGGACGACGTAA
>JBMYUM010000461.1:0-3274 GCA_049605375.1 Phycisphaerae bacterium
GATGATGGCACGGAGGTGGTGCCGGCGCCCGCCGTGCGCCAGGCGGACCCCATCTCAGTTTCTGAAGTCACCGCCATGGTCAAATCGGCGTTGGCCGCCGCGTTTCCTCGATCCATCCTCGTCGCGGGCGAGATTTCGAATTTCAAGCATCACAGCAGCGGGCATGCCTACCTGACGTTGAAAGACGGAAAGAGTGAATTGTCCTGCGTGATGTGGCGAAGCCAGGCCTCCTCCCTGAAGTTCAGGCCGGAAGATGGCATGGAGGTCGTGGCGAGTGGTCGCATCGACGTCTATGAGCGATCCGGACGCTATCAGCTCTATATCAATCGTCTTGAGCCTCGTGGTGTGGGAGCGTTGGAGCTGGCCTTTCGTCAGCTTGTTGAGAAGCTCCGCGGCGAAGGCTTGTTCGAGGCCGATCGGAAGTTACCCGTCCCCGTCTTCCCTCAACGACTGGCGATTGTGACGAGTCCGACCGGCGCCGCCATTGCCGATATGGTGCGAACGCTTCGGCGACGCTACCCGGCCGTTGATGTGTTGATCCTTCCGGCCCGTGTCCAGGGTGACGGTTCGGCCCAGGAAGTGGCCTCAGCGATTCGCATGGCCAATCGACTGGCAAGCGATGTCGGCGGCATCGATACGCTGATCGTGGCTCGCGGTGGCGGTTCGTTGGAAGATCTCTGGGCGTTCAATGAAGAGGTCGTTGCCCGCGCGATCGTGGCCAGCAAGATTCCGGTGATCAGTGGTGTGGGTCATGAAACCGATGTGACGGTCGCAGACATGGTCGCGGATGTTCGCGCTGCGACGCCCACGGCGGCCGCCGAATTGGCCGTCCCGGTTCTTGCGGATGTTCAGGATCAGATCACCTACTGGTCGACGTCCATGCGTCGCGGCGTCACGCGAGCGTTAGCCTTTTCGAACGAGCGGTTGACTGGGCAGATGCGTCGGCAGGCGTTATCCGACCCTTATTTCCCGGTACGGCAGCGTGAGCAGGCCGTTGACGAAGCGTTTGTCCGACTGGAGCGTCAGCTCGCTGGCGCCGTCGGCGTCGCACGCTCGGGCTTGGATGCACTGGAAGCCTTGATGCATCGGCATGCGCCGCACCTGAAGTTGTCACGTGCCGGCGTTGCCTTGTCGACGATGTCACATCAGATCGCGCAGGCGTGGCTTCGCGGCCAGTCGCATCGCTTGCAGCGGCTGGCTGATGTTGCCCGTCGCATCGAATTAGCCAATCCCGTCCATCGGATCACATCGGCACAAGCCCTGTTGGGACGTCTGCAGGAATCCATGGGTAAAGAACTTCGGCACCGGTTCGTTCGTGATGCCGACACGTTACGTCATCTGGCCGATCGATTGGTCAGTCTTGGGCACGAAAGCGTCCTTCGGCGCGGCTATTCGATGACCCGCCTGCAGCGAGCCACGAAGAAAGGGAAGCCTGTACTTCTTCGTTCGATCAGGGAAGTGCATGACGGTGACAAGATCGTGACACACTTGGCGGACGGCGAGGTGGAATCCGTCGTCGTCAATCAAGAGCAACTGGAGCTGTTTGGCGGTGAGCCGAAGGAAGAGTAATCATGGCGAAGAAGAAAGCATCGTTTGAAGATTCCCTGCGTGAACTTGAGCAGATCGCTGAGAAGATTGAAGGTGGAGAAATTGGCCTGGAGGAATCGATCACGCAGTATGAAAAAGGGATGGCCCTTGTGAAGCACTGCCGTGAGATTCTGGGAAAGGCCGAGCTTCGCATTCAGAAGTTGCAGGAGTCGGAAAACGGCAGCGCCGAGACGACGGATATGTCTGTATCGACAGACGAATAACGAAAGCGCCTTCCCGTACTCGTATCGCCACGACGCGGCATATGAGTATATGGCGATGCGTGATATGGCGCAGTGTGGTATGGCGCAGTGCGGTATGGCGCAGTGTGATAATTTGTGTGATCATGCGCGTTAGTCTTGCTTCGCGTTGCCTGCGTTACATTCCAGAGAGTCTGTTGCTGCTTCGCATAAATCTATGATGAAGCGCACCAAAATCTCATTCACAAATCTCCTTATCTCCATAGACTATGGGCGGTCGGAATGGGTCGAACGTCTATTGGGTTGTTGCCATCGGAGATCGTCGCTTCGCAATATGACGCGCGTTGATGCAATGTCGGCGCGTACCGTGAAAGTAGACACAGAGACAACTCAGCGCGGTTCGATCATGGTTGCGTTTAGGAGGGAACGCCATGAATCGACAGTCGGTCGCTGCGCAATTGCGGCTGGAACGTGAACTGCAAAATCAACTGGTTCGAATCACAAAAATGGTGCTGGTGTGGAAGGCCGGGTTTTCCAACATTGCCCGGAAGCTTTCGACATTACGTCTGGTGGTCGATCTGCTCCATCGGCATGTCATTCGTTTGACTGCCCTTCATCCAGCGGACGGTTACATGGCGTACATCGATCGCGAGCGTCCGGAGCTGAGTGAACGTTCGCAAGTGCTGGGCCGAAAGCAGCGGGATTTCCGTGATGAACTCTCGACGCTCGTTCTGCGATTGGAACGGTTGTCGGCCGAGGTGCCGAGCGACGTTGATCGATTGTGCCTGTCGCTGGAGACGCTGTTGGAGTCGTATGAGGCGCAGTCCAGGGAAGAAACGGAATTGCTTCAAGACGCTGAGCTCGTTCAGGCGTAACGCTGCACCGACGGAATCTTACGCGGATGGTTCACCGGATGTCGCCCGGGCCGTCAGGGTCACCGGGCTCGGTCGGCGGTGCGGGTCTGTCCGGATCGCCTGGTCCGCGACCCTGGTCGGGACGCTGCTCTAACTGGCGCATTTCGAGCCGGGCTTCCTGGAGCAACTCATTTTCAGCGTAAAGCTGAATGCGGTAGGAGCCCGCCGTCGGAAAGGACAGCCCGTGGAATTGAAGGGCGAGATTGGCGATGGCGCGGGGATCTTTGAAGTCCACGCGGCCACGGCCTTCGACGATCGGGGGCCGTTCTTCGTTTGCGTCGACAATGCGAATCAGAAAATCGGTTACGCCGTGTCCGCCAGACAGCATCACGTAGACGGACAGCTGTGGATGCGAGGCTGGAAACCGCCGCGCGTGCACGGTGGTGAACATGCCGATCAGTGACTGTTTCCCGGTCATCCGGTCTGTGATGATCTGGTCGCAGATGATAAGGGCCAGCACTTCCGGTGGTGGTTTTCTTCCTGCCATGTGTTCGGCCCTTCCGGTGTCTTCTGTGCGAAACCAAGAAAATAGCTGATTCGCTACTGCCGCTCAGCGCGTCGAGGTTGCAGCTT
>JBMYUM010000462.1:0-3273 GCA_049605375.1 Phycisphaerae bacterium
CAAGAGCGAGTTGCAGTGACGGCTGAAGTTCGTCGTATGGGCTATCGTAGGGATTCAATTGTGAAAAATATAATACGTTGTACAGCCCGATGTTGTTGTTGGATTCTGCACCGACTATGGCAGCCCTTGCTTCGGTGATGTACTCCTCTTGCCATCGTGGGACCATGAATTGGCTGACGACAAACAGCGCGGCGGCAAACAGGCCGAGAGCCGTACCGACGGTCGTGGCACCGATGACGCCGCGGCGTCGTTTGATCAATCTTCCCATGACTGCAAGGGTGCTTGGCGGCTTAGCGAGCAGTGGCGCACCATGCAAGTATCGGCGAACGTCCTCACCCATTTCCTGCGCCGATCGATAGCGTTGATCCGGTGATCTTGCTGTTGCTTTCATGCAGATAGCGTCGAGATCACCGCGCAGCTCACGCGAGAGGCGCTTCCTTACTCGCTGGGGAAGGCCGGTGTCCTGTGCCACCATGGTGCTCGGTCGGATCGGTTCCTGTTCCAGGATGGCACGTTCCAGCTGGTGCCTCGATGTTCGATCGGCCTCGTACGGTAACACGCCGGTCAGAAGCTCGAAGAGCACAACGCCGAGTGAATAGATGTCCGTTGATGTGGACAAGCGTTCGCCTCGAACTTGTTCCGGACTTGCGTATGCCGGTGTTAAGACCCTTGTATCGGTCGCGGTAATACCGGCTGATACTGCATGATCATGTTCGAGAATTCTGGCGATTCCGAAATCCAGCAGTTTCGGATCACCGTCTTGGGTCACCAGGATATTGCCCGGCTTCAAGTCGCGGTGCAGGACGAGTTCGCTATGGGCGTAGTGTACAGCGTCGCACACATTCTGATAGAGCGTCAGGCGTTCATCGACGGATAACCCCCGTTGCCGTACGAATTCGTTCAGCGGTATACCTTCGACGAGTTCCATGACGAAAAAGGGCTGCCCGGCCGAGTTGCCGCCGTCATAGAGTCGTGCGATATGCGGGTGTTCAAGGCGAGCAAGAACCTGTTCTTCCAGCCGGAATCGCCGCAGGGCTGTCTGCGAGTCCATGCCGCTCCGGATTAACTTTAGTGCGACGACGCGATCGGCGCGTTTGTCGGTGCGCCGCGCCTTCCAGACCGTGCCCATTCCTCCTTTTCCGACAATATCAAGGAGCTCATAGTTGCCGATTTGATCCCCGGGCTGATGTTCTGACAATGAAGATTCGGGAGCAACTCCTTCTGACAACGCAGCGCGCACACGCCCCATCCAGGCGTCGGACGACAAGTCAAAGCCGAACTGGCGGTCCAATTGATCTTCGTTGGCTGGCACAGCGCTAATTCAAACCTTCAATCATTTCTTTTTTTGAGGCACACTGGGATATTCCCCTTACCGCCTCGATCAAACGTCGACACCCGTACACGATTGGCGACGTGACCGTGGAACGAGTTCACGTCCTCATTCATTGAATACCACCCGGACACTCGGTTCATAACGCCGGGCCAGATATTTTCCTGGATTGCGCCCTCACCCGGTTTCAGTCCTTCTTTACGGACTGCATGATGCCTTCTTCTGAATGGTCGCTGAACCGGCCGTGCGTCAGCTTCTTCGTTGACCGAACGATTCCGGGTCGTCTTCTTCAAGGACCTGTAACTCAATGAGCTCGCGCATTCTTGTGCGAATACGATGCTTCGACTGGTTGATCGCCGCCGGTGTCACACCGAACTCCTCGGCGATCCGACTGACAGGGCTCCCTGCAAGAAGTCGACGGAAGATGGCGACGTTCTGCGGATCAAAGGTATCCTCAACCGTTTGAAATGCGATTCGGAAATGATGGTCTGTCCATTCCTGTTCCCAGAGATCATCTTCGGAGTCTTGACTGTTAACCAGATTGGCCAATTCTTCGTGACTGGCTAACCAAGTGGCATCGTTGCCACGATGGGCAAACTGTCGCGATATGGCACTCCGCAGAACCTGGTACAAGTAGCCGCGAAAACGTCCTTTTGATGGGTCATACTGAAAGTTGCGAAGCCCCTGTGCCAGCTTGGACCATGCAATCTGGCAAATGTCGTCGATGTCGGCGGCACCAATGCCACGCCGCCGGCAGTATCTTTTCAGCAACGTTGAGTAACGAGCTTCCAGCTCTCGCCATGCGGCCGCATCCGATGAGTCGCGCACACGCACAAGCAGCGACGCGCGCGTTGAATCACTCTGATTGGTATGTGAACTGCCCATGCCTTCGTCTCAAGTTGCATTGGTTCGTGCCATACAGGGCCGACTTTCCGTTCGGATACACAGCATTCTAACGCTTTCGAAGTGTGTATGCAGTATTGTGCTGTCCTATAACACCATTGCCTTGCAGATGTCGATCAACTGGGAGGTTACTTCGGGTTTTGCGAGTGCATCATCAGTGCTTTGTCATGGCCTTAACGCTTGAAACGCGCAATACGATCATTCTCCGCCCAGGGTGCTCCTTGCATACCGCGTCCCGCCAGTGTTCATCTCGCCAGCAACCGTGCCTTGCATTCGCATTCGCACTAGCGCGTCGGCCTGTAATCATTCGCGTCAAGCTGTAGTTCTTTGGTTTTTTTGTCCTGGACCTTCAGGGCGACGGATGTTTGGGCACGTAACGATCCGTGCTCGTCCGGCGCAGACTGCTGTTCGGGTAATTGCCGTGGTAACGGACGCTGCCGCTAGTCAACCTTTTTCACGGGGCTCATGAGCCCAACGAAGCATGACAGTAGTAGGGCGAGACTCTTCGGAGTTTCGCCCTTTTTTATTTCGATCTGGTCGAACAGGCGGATTCGTAGCCGCTCATACCGGTAGAAACGATGGGAGAAATTCTAATGTCCATTGACTCATCAATGATGTACGTTCTCAGTGCACGGTTGTGCGATCCGATGCAATGTGACGTAAGTTGAGCACATGTAGCCGATCTTGGAAGACGGATTCGGAGGACTGCGATGGGGTTGCCGTTCGTGATCTCGATCATGGTGGTTTGCGTCGCTGTCGCTGCGTGGCGCGTGTTGATTCAGCGTCGCAAAGCGAAGCATGGCAACCACTGCCGGTGTGGCTACGATCTGACAGGGAACAGGTCGGGCCGTTGCCCTGAATGTGGGATTGGTCTAGAGCAGGAGATTCTCGAGAAACTCGAATCACGCGAGCGCTGGCACCATGTGACATCAGTCTTAATGATCGTCGCGGGGGTCCCACTCTTGTTCGTGGGTGGTGCGGTTCTCGCTATCATCTTGTATCGCCCGGTGCTCTACATCGCGCAATGGTTCCAACCTGGA
>JBMYUM010000463.1:0-3262 GCA_049605375.1 Phycisphaerae bacterium
CGGGTGTTGTACGTTAATTCGAAGAGTTGGGGGTGGTATTGGTGGGATAACGGTACTTGTGGTAGGCGGAGATAAAAGATCCGTCGGGCCAGGGCCCGACCTACCAGGGTCTCGTCAAGTTGCATGCCCGCGCCCGCCTTCGGCGGAACTAGGGCATGGCACCTTATTCGTCGGGGTTGGGCATGGCAGGAAGTGTTGGACGATGAACGGAAAGCAGCCGGGCTATTGAAACGCATCGCCTCAGGAACGAGTAAGGATATCCCTGCCGCAACATGTGAATGTGAATTCCAGCTGCAGAACAAAAAAGGGCACCCATGGGGTGGATGCCCTTTGTTACGCATTCGATTTGGCCGGCCGACGTCAGTCAGTTGGTTGCTTTGACCCAGGCGAGGGCGAAGATCACAAGCCAGACGCATCCCTTGATCGCGAAGAACATGAAACCCGCAGCGCCAGCCTTGGCGGCGACGTTCTTGATGTGAGCACTCATGCTGCACCTCCTTTTGCGGTTGTGACTGATTTACCGAAGCTGATCGGGAAGAACGCCGGGACCTGGCGACGATAGGCAAGGTACTCCTCACCGAAGTCTGCGACGAGATCACGTTCTTCGACAGCGACACCGAACAGAATGTAGCCCGTTGTCATCACCGCAAAGAACAGATGGCCGACGGTCATCAGCGGTGTTGCCCAGAAGGCGATGAGGAATCCCAGCATCAGAGGATGGCGAACAAATCGGTACATGCCCTTCAGCTGGAAGTTCACGGGACGGTATTGGCCACCCATCAGGTTGATGGTGATCTGTCGCAGTCCGAACAAGTCGAAGTGGTTGATGATGAAGGTGCTGTAGAAGACGATTGCCCATCCGACAAATGACAGGCCGATGAGACTCCATCGTGCGACGGGATGGGTTACTTCCCAAATGGCGTACGGCAGTGGCTGCCAGCAGGCGAACATGCCAGCGAGGATCGCACTTGCCAGAATCACAAAAAGACTTCGCTCCATGGCTGTGGGGATGAAACGCGTGACCCATTGTTTGAACCACTTGCGTGCCATGATCGTGTGTTGGACGGCGAATGCCATCAGGAAGGCACCGTTGATCAGGAGCGACGGCAGCAGACGCCCGCCTTCGCCCGAGCTGATGCTCTTGGGAACGATGACGTTGTTGACGAAACCCATGGCGTAGCAGATCGTGCCGAAGAAGGCGAAGTAGGCGATGAGGCCAAACGCGAAGACCGAGACGCGTGACGCGAGGCTTCCGGTCGCTTCCCAGTTCAGGAGATTGTGAAGAGGGCATCCACTGCTCTTGGTGGTTTCCTTCGGGGCGATGGAATCCTGCGTCCCCTTGTTCGAGCGATCCACGTGGCGATCGTGTTTGATGGCTTCGGTTCTGGTCCAGGTCAGGGTTTGCGTGCTCACCGTTATTCTCCGCTTGAGGTCAGGTCTTTTCACGTCGAATCGCGAGTCGTTCTCGCGTTCAACCCCATAGGCGGAAAGCGGTGGGTTGAGCTGCCAGGAATCCGGAAAATTATTTGGTGGGCGATCAAAATCGGCCTTCATGGCCCTGAGGCTACGGTTTGGGCGCTGAGCGCTCGATCCAGGGCGCTGCCTCTTCGGTCTGCCCGAGGGCATTCAGGCTGGCCACGACAGCCGCCGCACAGGCTTTGGTGGCGTCATGGTCTTCACCGAGGACATCGCGGTAGTCGCGGTAAGCGGTTTCCAGTTCGACGATGGCCCTTCGATGTCGGCCTGCCGCCGCGAGAGCCTTACCGAGTGACTCACGCGACGCAGCACGGAGTTGATGGCTCTGCGGCAGGGAGGTTGACGCGTTATCGGAGCCAATGCTCGCCTGTTGGATGGCTTCTTCAAAGCGGCCTGCGTTGAGTAAGAAATTGGAAAGCTGATCGCGAGCGCTAATGGTCCGCAAGTTGTCGTTTCCCAACAGTTTCACAAAGCCCTCTACCACCTGTACCTGATCATCGAGCGCCTCATCTGTTTGCCCGGCGCGTGACATGTATTTGGCAAGGTTGTGCTGAAGCGTCAGTGTGTACATGTTTTCCTGGCCCATGTGCGCGGCCGCGATTTTCGTGGCGTTTTCGAGTAATGCAATTGACTCTTCGTATTGTTCGAGTTGGCCCAGTGATGAAGCCAGGTTGTTGATCGAAATCAGCATGCTCGGGTGGTGTGGTTCAAGAATCGTCTTCTTCAAGGCTACGACTTCCCGCAGGATGATCAGTGCTTCTTCGTGTTTGTTCAGATCCTGAAGTGCGTTGGCAAGGTTGTTTCTCGTCATGAGCGTCCGCGCGTGATCATCGCCAAGTTTCTCGATCTGATGCTGCAGCACCATCTTGAGCAGGCGCACGCTTTCTTCGGTGTCACCCAGATTCCCGGTTTGAACAGCCAGATTGTTGAGGGTGGCGATGGTGCTGTCGTGGTCTTTTCCGAGTACGCGTTTTCGACCTTCATAGACCTCACGTTGAATGCGCAATGAGTCTTCGGGTCGATCGAGACGGCTGTACATGACGCCGACATTGGACTTGGCCTCAAGGGTGCGGACATCGTCGGGGCCATGCAAACGTGTACGGTTCTCGGCGACCGCTTCGAAAATCGGAAGTGCGTCCGGGTTGCGACCGCTGAGGCCTAGCATCTGTGCGAGTGAAGACTGCACTTCCATCAGGAGGTCATCACTGACGGCGTCGCTCTCTTCAGCGATGGTGACGGCCAACCGGAGTTGCTCTTCGGCGTTCTCCCAGTTGGCGACACTGGTGTGGGCGCGTCCGATCATGGTTCGCAGGCGTACTTCGACTTCGGCGTCTTCCGGCGGTTTTTGCTGCAGGCGGGCTTGGGCGTCTCCGAGGATTTTCTTGAGGAGTTCGGTGTCGAGTCCGCGGGCGGTGCGGGGATCGATGCCGGAGATCATTTCTTCGGTAAAGGCCGCGATCTGTTCGAACTTTTGCAGTTCCCGTTCTGCCTGGCGTCTAGCCGCTTCTTCGCGCGTGGCTGTTGTCATCGATACGATGACGAGTGTGACGAGCATGGCGAGGACGGCCGCTGAGGCGACCACTTCTGCCTTGTGACGTCCGATGAATTTTCGGAGGCGGTAGATGCCACTGGGCGGACCCGCCTGTACAGCTTCCCCGTTCAAGTATCGTTGGAGGTCATTGGCGAGTGCGGTCGCGGTGGGGTAGCGGCGATCGCGATCTTTCTCGAGTGCTTTTCCGACGATCCAGTCAAGCTCGCCACGCAGAAGGCGCGAAGAACGGGTTGT
>JBMYUM010000464.1:0-3252 GCA_049605375.1 Phycisphaerae bacterium
GAGTTCAGCACTCTCAACCCCAGCGTCGAGAACATCGCTCGCGTGATCTACGAGATCCTCGACGGCAACCTCAACCCGGCACGCCTTTATCGGGTTCGTGTATGGGAAACCCCGAAGACCTGGGCCGAATACATCGCCCCATAATGACCGGCTGCCTGACGCGCCCGCTCCTATTTTTTGCCATTCTTGACCTGCCTCGCAGCACAACCGCTGAATCGAAAAGCGTGAGTGGAATCGATCGCGGATGACCGGTAACGCGCGACGCAAACGCGTCCCTGCGCGATGCACTGGTCTCCTTGCCCGTGTCTTGCGAGTACGCCATGTCGAACGAAGCCGGTTCAAGTGAAACAACACCCGCCGCACATCGTCCGCGGATCGGCGAGGCCTTTCAGAAACGTGCACTTGTAGCCATCCTTCTCACCGCAGCCCTTGCATCCATCGCCTTCGTATCGACAGCGACGATACTCCTGGATCGCATGACCGAAGAAGCCATCGCAGGACAAGCCCAAATCGTCGGCGCAAGCCTGCAATGGGCCTCCCACGATGACATTGAACCAACCGCCAGCAAACTTCTTCTGGACATTCCGCAACTGGAATGCATCGCATCCGTCAATCCCACCGGCGGTGTCACGGCCGTCTATCCGAGCAACCCACAGTGCCAGCAAGCTGTCGCTATCACGGTCAGCTCCAGAGACGATGTTGTATCCACCCCCATCGCGGCCAGAGTCTCAGGGCATCACCTGGTCGGCGTACCCGTGCGCGACGAAGATCTTCCCACAAATGCAAAACCCCGATTCGTCCTGATGTTCGGCGTGAAGTCGGTCTTCTGGCTCGGTTCGGCGTGGCTTCTGGTATCCGCAGCCATCGTCTTTGCAATCGCCCTCTGCATTTGGAGCCACATCACACACTGGTTCAATACCAAGGTCAGCCAGCCACTGAATACACTTGCACCGTTTGCCAATGGCACCATGGAGGGGAAACCGGACCGCACTCCACCCCTGCTGACCGGTGGATGGTATGAACTCGAACGCGTCGCTGAGGCGTTTCGCAGCATGCGCAAAGACCTTGTGCAAAGCCATGTCCGACAACGTCAGGTGAAACGGATCGCCGAGGAGAAAATGCAGGACAAGACCAGCGGACTACAACGAAAACTGCGTCGGGCCGAAGACAACGCGCTCCGAGATGGTCTCACGGGACTGCGAAACCGGGCCTTCATTGAACAGGAGCTCGAGATCATCGTGCAGGATGCCGTCAGCCGCGGGGAAGATCTCGCCTTGGTCATGATCGACCTCGATCATTTCAAACGGCACAACGACACCCATGGCCATGCCGCAGGTGACGAAGTGCTGACCTTCGTCGGGAAACTGCTCGAAGGGGCTGTGCGCCCGAGCGACCATGCCATGCGATTTGGAGGCGATGAGTTCGCCCTGCTGCTGCCGAATACCGACACGAAACAGGCCGTCAGAATCGCCGACCGAATCATCAAGCTCTTCCAGCAATACGCACAGAGCCTGCCCATCGAATGCGGTGTGACGATAAGCGCCGGCGCCGCATCACTGCTCAATTCCAACGCCTGCAACGGCGAGCAACTCATCAGAGTTGCCGACCAGGTACTCTACAAGGCCAAATACAACGGCAAGAACCGCGTCCTGTGCTAACCGCCCGGCCCCTCGCCACCATGCCGAATCATCCTCGACAGACGATACGACAAAAGTCGATACCGAGGGTATGATCTCCAACCCGGACCATGACACGGAACGGGGCATGGCCGGGAACATCGCTGCGCGACAAAAGACGTCGGGCAAGCTGAAAGTGAGTACTCGCGAAGGACGACGGCATGGCAGGTGAAGCAAGCAAGAAAATCAGCCTGACGATATTCTATCCCTGCTACAACGAAGAAGAGAATGTCGAGAACACGACGGCTTCCGCCCTGGAAGTCGCGAAACGACTTTCCGATGACTTCGAAATCATCATCGTCAACGACGGTAGCCGCGACCGCACCGGAGAGCTTGCCGACAAACTCGCAGCCCAGCACCCACAGGTTCGCGCCGTCCACAACAATCCGAACCTTGGCTACGGTGGCGCACTTCAACGCGGGTTTCGTGAGTCAACCAAAGAGTACGTCTTCTACACCGACGGTGACGGGCAATTCGATTTCCAGGAAATGGACAAGCTCATACCACTCATGGCCGACTTTGACATTGTCAGTGCCTACCGCATAAACCGGCAGGATCCCGCCATTCGTAAGCTCAACGCCTTCTGCTGGACAACACTTGTCAATACGTTGTTTAAGCTCGGCATCCGTGACATCGACTGCGCATTCAAAATCTATCCACGACGACTCTTTGACGAGATTGAAATGAAGTCAACCGGCGCGCTGATCGACACAGAAATACTCGCACGCGCCAAACGGCTGGGATACTCGATCGGACAAATCGGCGTGCACCATTACCCACGAACGGCGGGCGAGCAAACGGGTGCGAACATCTCCGTCATACTTCGCGCCTTCAAGGAACTCTTCAAACTGCGACGCGAAATCCTCAATACCGAGCGAAAACCATCCGGCAAGAAAGACCAGGACTGAAGTCACAGGACTTTGCCCCTATCCCCCGAGCAAGCAATCGGCCGTAACGCGCTAGCTGTGACGCAGTGCATCGATCGGATGCACAATGGCTGCACGGAAGGCAGGAATCACGCCAAACACAACACCGACCCCAGCCGAAAAACCCAGCGCCAGGCCTACAATCCAGATCGGCACATCGACAGCGACCATTCGTGGATGCAGTGACGCCATCTGACACAGCGCATACCCCAATCCGATCCCGATCGCTCCGCCGAGCGACGAAAGCACAACAGCTTCCGTCAAGAACTGCAGCAGGATGTCACGTCGACGTGCCCCCACGCTCTTACGCAAACCAATCTCCCGCGTACGCTCTGTCACGGAAACCAACATAATATTCATAATGCCGATCCCCCCGACAATCAGCGACACACCGACCAGAGATGCAAGAACACCCGTGGCAATCGTCTCAACGCGCTGAAAACTTCGAAGAAATTCATCTTGTCGCAGCAGACTGAAATCATTGGCCACGCCCGGACCGAGACCATGCCGCTCGCGCATGACCCGCGTGATCTCCATCGAACATTCATCGACATCGGTCTCGCTCGTCGCTTCGACCATGAATGGTAGCCAGTTGCGGAAAAATGGATTCAACTTGATCGCCGTCGAATAGGGAATCATGACAAGCTTGT
>JBMYUM010000465.1:0-3251 GCA_049605375.1 Phycisphaerae bacterium
CAGACAGCGGCATCGAAACGGGAAGGACAATCGGTATCAAGATCGCAGATCTCATTCGGACCACGGAACACGTCGTCACCGGCAGCGACCGAATCGATAATGCCGTTCGGTCCGGCTACGATGATTTCATCGCCGGCAGCAACGGCCTCGCCGATGGCGTTGCAGCTGTTCTGGCAGTCGGTTTCGCCTTCTTCGCACGGAGCGTCGTCGTCGCAATCATCATCGGTCGTGCATACCACCCCGCCGATGCCGCACGTCAACGCCAGACCTGGTGCGTATTCGTCGTCACCATCGGGAATGGAGTTGACCAGAAGATCACCTTCGCCATCAACCGGCTCAACGATACGCTGCTTGGTGAATTCATTGCACGTTGCTGAAACTGCATAACCCTCAGCAACGGCAAACTGATCGTCGCCGTTCAGTGCAACGGTATCCAGGACACCGTTGTCGCCGGCACGGATGATGACCGAGATATCACTCAGTCCCTGCGTGGCGGTGTTGAAGACCTGAATGTCATCGCCGGCAGCGACCGTCTCCACAATGCCGTTCGGACCGGCAATAATGGAATCAAACACTGGCGGATCGGATTCTTTAGCGAATCCGAGAATATCCTGCAGGGCATAATCCAGCGGTATACCAACGATCTTTCCTTCTGCGTCGAAACCACCGACAAAACTACCCGCCTCACCGGCAATTCCCTTGTCGTCGATTGCACCCGCAATGGCTACGTTGAACTCAGCCGTCGTACCGTCTCCGAAATCGATCACAATCGTGGCCGTGCGGTCATTGGTTTCCTGCGAAGCAAACGCGAAGTTACGACCAAATTCATCTGTCACGTCGAAGTTTGACGGAATGATGACCGGACCGCGCGGCGCTCGGAGCAGGTCTTCGACGAGATTGGGGAAGACTTCCTGCGTCCCAAGGATGATGGGACCGCGCTCTGCTACGAATGGTCCAAGGTTCAGAACGGTGGGTTCGCCGGTGGCGAGTTCCGCATTGGGTACAAGTGTCGCAACTGGAATGTAGCTGACACGGTCACGACCGAGCTGCAAAACGGAAAGTTCCAGATTCGAGATCGAGAAGGCAATGTCGCCCGTCGATTCAACGGTCAGTGGAGCAGCGATGCTCGCACCGAACACTTCTCGCGTGACCTCTCGTGTTTCCGTAAATTCGCGCCCCTTGGAAAGTGAATCCTCGTAAGCCTCCTGCAACGCCAGTGTCGTTGTCGTATCCGACCCGGAATGCGTATCACCGCTCCCGAACGCCTTACCTTCGAGCGTCAGCGATGGACTGAATGAAACTTCAAGGCTACCGCCAGCTTCCCAACCAAGCGTCGTCACCTTGCTGTTATATTTCACCGTGCTGTCTTCTGATTCCTCCGACAGGGTTGCCGTCGTTTCCGATACTTCCGTTACCGTTTCGCCAGTTTCATCGACGTAGGTGTAACGCTCATCGATGAGGAGTTGCAGGTCACCCACCTTGAGATCCCAACGCGGGAGGTCGGCCACGCGTGCATTTCGGTTGAGCTCCAGAATTTCACGGTCATCGTTCAGGCCGTCACCATCCGTATCAGCGAGAATCGGTGACGTCTTGTAGAACGTAACTTCCAGCAGGTCGTCCAGCTGATCTTCATCGGTGTCCTGGTCGACCGGGGAGCTGAAGTAGACATTGAATTCCGGATTGTCGCCGAGCCCATCTTCGTCGGTATCGACATTTCGTGGGTCGGTCGAAAGCTCACGCTCGGTGAAGTCAGAAAGGCCGTCACCGTCGGTATCGGCGACAAACGGATCACTGGTCACTTCACGAATCACAGAACCGAATCGCTCAAAGAGACCGGTACGGGCTGTCAACTCAAACGTCACGGTCCATCCACGCTGTTCGACATGGTCGGCCAAGCCGTCTCCATCGCTGTCGAGCAAGGAGCAAACACAAGTGCCGCTGCAGTCTTCCTCCGAAGGATCGCATGGCGAATCATCATCGCAGTCATCGTCGCTTTCACACGCACCGTTGCCGTCGGTACCGGAAGCACCATTGCTGCAGACATTGGAACAGGTCGGCGGTGTACCACGGAAAGATGCCTGTGAAGGATTGACGAGGATTTCCGGCGGAGTGAGAGACGTGCCAGATATGTCACGCACATTGACGACATTGACGAGATAGTTGATTTCATTCTGCGTCAGCGTCGTCAGACGTACCGCGATCTTCTGCGGAAGAATCAGCTCGGCGCCCGTGACAGCTAGACCACCGGCTTCGATGTTGACGTTCTCCTGCGTGATTTGATAGTTGGCGGGATCTTCGGCACTCGCTCCCATTTGACGGTTGAACGTCACGACGACCGACGTGCTGCTGGTCGAAATCGCGCCGACAACACGCGGTGAAGCGAATGACTCAATCAACACGACAGGTTCGGTTCCAAGCGCGATGGAATATACCTCCGTATCACGCTGCGTCCCCGTGGTCAGATTGGCAGACATGCGATCGCTGCTGACTTCCACATCTTCGATGGTCAGCGGCTCAGCGGACGAATCGATAACGCGGTAGTTGCTCCGATCCTCAGCCTCTAAACCCGCTTCCTGGGAAAAATCAACACGAATCGTGTTCGCATCAATGGCTCGTGCGGTGACGATCGATGGCAGCTTGCTCTCTGCCGTCGAAGCTACCTCATTGTTACAGCCGGTCGATACAAGTGTTAAAGAGACGAGCATGAACGTGGCGTACAGTGTGTTTCTTCGCACTTCCGAAATCCTCCAAAGGACGACCGGCGGCCTTCGCGGAAGGGATGAGGCCGCCTTATGAAACTTTTCGAATGTCAAAAAACGGGATTCTGCTTTTACGTATTCTCGGGACCCTCCCCCTGCCAAGAGGCCCCCTGGTTGATTCACAAGGCCGGTCCGGTGGCCGACGACGCCAATCAACGAGAGCACGATCCATACGATCGCTGCCTGCATCGAAGGACGCTCGCCATAACACACGCGGTTTTGGCGTGAATCCGTCAACAAAATCAGACAAATTTTGTTTTTTTGATCGGTGCCGTAATGGAAAGCCCGACGCAGGGTCATCTCGCATGCGACTTCTCGCCTTGCGAGACAACCATTCGTTGCCAAACTAGGTGCCATGCAATTGAATGAAGCAGAAATTCAGGTCCTCGCAGGTTTGGTGGAAGCAGCGGAAGCAAATGCGAAGACAGATCAAGCCACGCTGGAAACGCGTGCCTCGCGTTTCGGTGCTTACAAGGTCGACTGGACCGGCGC
>JBMYUM010000466.1:0-3008 GCA_049605375.1 Phycisphaerae bacterium
TCAGAAACAATTCATTGGATGATCTAGTCGAATTCTTCTTCGTCGAATTCGCCGTCTTCATCATCAAACTCACCTTCGTCTTCAACGACCACCAGTTTCGGCAGCGGAAGCCGTGAACCCTTCACACCCGCCTCGTAGACGTAATCGGTCAACAGACGAATGTGGTCTTCACCGGTTCCCGGATACTCGTCACTGCCCTCGAACGGACTGACGCCGTCGACAAAGTTCTGTGGCATCTTCGTTCCAGGCTGAATCAGCTGCGGCAGCAACATCCACGCTTCAAACCAGTCACGTTGCAAACGCTTGTAGGTGAGATTCAAATTCGGCGCACTCGCAGCCTGCAGACGAATCTTCTCTGTTTCGCCGTTTGCGTTCGGACCTTCGATGATCGCACTCGTGTCGACATCGCCGGTGTCGTTATAGACGTTCGCGGCACTAATAATCGTGTGTCCATCAATCTGTGAACCCACCGGGTACGCCACCCCATTCAGGACAGCCATCGCCGTTTCACCCTCACCGCGTACAGCATCAAGACGATAGACCTGGACAAAGTCATCCGTATTTTTTGCCGGTCCAGGCAACATTTCTCCGATCACATGGCACTTCAGGCACCCCATGTCGACAAAGAAATTCTCGCCCATCTTGAAATACTCTTCGTCCGATAGCTTTATCGGTGCTTCAGTGAACGGATATTCGATCGCATAAAGCCCCTGAATGAATTCCGTTCGTTCAAGAAGCTTCTCATGCGCCTTGCGAATTCGTTCCTCACTCAAGGACAAAGCATCAAATTCACGAGGTCGCAATAGCTTTCGATCCATCGCGAACTGTCGAAGGGCCTTCGCTTCCTGTTGCAGCAGCGGATCCTGATACCAATCGCTGCCGGGGTTCGTTACCTCTTCACCGGAAGCAGCCGCCTTTCGCTCCGCATCTCCGATGTATTCCGTCACAGGCCCGTGTGCCGCCAGGAGCTTATCAGCGTCATACTCGGACAAGGAAGCAAAGTACGCGACCAGGTCACTCGTTTCCTGCTGCGTCAACTTGAAGTTGGGCATGCGAACCTGAAGCCACGGACGAAGCGTCTCAACATTACCGAAGAAGCCGTGCATCCAGTCAGCCTGCACCTTCGCACCCTGGCCCCAGAGCCGTGGCGGCGCGTTGACCTCATCGAACACTTCCTCGCCACCAACGACCAGCCGGTAGTATTGCTGGATCATCGGATCGTTATCTTCGATCTGATGGCATCCGACGCAATTCAAGTCGCGCGTCAGTGTTCGACCGCGGGCAATGGGCCCCGACGTCGTTGTCTCATAGTCAATCTCGAGGGGACCGCGCACACGTGGAGGAATGCGCGAGAGCATGTACGTGACAAGCGCATCCGCTTCACGCTCCGTGAAGTAGAAGTTCGGCATCTTCAACTTGTCGTACGGCTTCTTCAGCTTCTCGCGATCCCAGATTCGCGGATTAAGGAACTTGTGCTTCGCAAACGCGCCGTGCGTGTGCGTTATCTGTTCGTGCGTGTCGTCCGGCAGCGGAGAGTATTTGTTCAGCTGCTCCGACTCGGGACGATACACGTAGCCGTAAACATCTTCCTTCTCTTCACGCAAGTGATGGAATGCATGATCAAAGAAAGCAAAGTCGAGCTGGGTGATTGGCTTCTCTGCCCAAAGCGTCAGATCGGTACCAACCGGCGACGTTTCTTCAAAACCGGCAATCTCGTGGCACGTGTAACAACCGTAATGGGCAATCATCTGGTTACCGAGGAAGTAAAGCTGCTTGTCTTCCAGGGTCATCGCAGAAATCAAATCATACGCCGACTGATCGTCGTACTTCTCCGAAGTCGCCAACAACGAAGCGAGACGCTTTGTCAATTCGGCGCCTTCATCGTTAAGGATGGCCTGGCTACGACGCTTCGAATTCTGTGCGGACAGAAGCGTCATCAACAAGTCGCTGACCTCGGTCTTCCGCTCCGCTGTCATCGTAAACGGAGTTTGATCGAAGCTGTCGTTCTTCAACGTCAGCAGGTACTCGGTAACGTCGGCAGCTTCCTGCGGCGACAGCCGCAAACTCGGCATCTTCGTGTCCGGCGCGTAATGCGTCGGTTCAATCAGCCAGGAGTAAAGCCACTCGGCATCGACCTTCGACCCAATGCCGGAAAGCTCAGGCGCAAACCGTGAGAAATACGGCGCCTTGTAACCGTCCGGGCCATCCGTTTGAACGGAATCCGGGTCCAGGAAGGAATCAAGCTCGGCCGGGAAGTGCTCCATGGCATAATGAACTCGATCTTCGTAGGTCATTCCCAGGTAACGATATCGTGCCGTCTCATTATCCAGGCCTTCGCGGGCGATCAGATCCTTGGTGATCCACTCTTCACCATTCAAGGAAATGTTGCTATGGCAACCCTGGCATCCAAGGGATGTAAACAACTCGCGGCCACGATCGACGTCACCGGATACGTCAGCCGGCTTCTCGATCGGTTCCCACGTCTTGGAAACGGCAAGGAGATACTGGGTTATGGCCGCGACTTCCGTTTCCGTACGGAATTCCGGATGCGGGTCGTACTCGTTGAACGCTGCCTCGTCATTGTTCTCCTGTCCGAAGAAGTGAGGCATCCGTGTGGACGGGCGGAATTTCTGCGGGAAGTAAATCCACTTCTGTGCAAACTCCGCGGAAAGCTTCGACGCCATGTGTGTCAAGTCAGGACCAACACGACGCGCCCCCTCCAGCTGCTCAACGTTGTGACAATTAATGCAACCTACTTGCGTGAACAGCTGCTGGCCCAGGTTGATGTTCTTTCCGTGCTTGTGGCCATCGAAATATGCAATGTCAGTCACTTGCGTGTGACACTTCGCACATCCAGCCTCAGAGTACTGCGGAAGACGCATCGGGCGATCCCAGTAGTGCTCAATCGTCGCGAAATCGACCGTGGTAATCCCAAGCTCTCGGACGTAGTACTTGTCGGCCCACTCCTCTTCGATTTCGTGCGTAGGCGGCGTATGGGCTGCCTGAAC
>JBMYUM010000466.1:3018-3234 GCA_049605375.1 Phycisphaerae bacterium
GTCGGTTTCCTGAGGGTTACCTTCATGACAGACCGTACAACCCATCTGTGTCATGGCGTGCGGTGAGTCAATCGATACGTACAAATCGAGATCAGGGTGCGCGAGCAGAGGTTGCCCCAGCGTGATCGGCTTACGCCCGCTGGCTGTCAGGTAACCATTGACTCGTTCTGACAAGCTTTCGAAATAGTCATCCTGCTGCTTATCAGTCAATTCATC
>JBMYUM010000467.1:0-3218 GCA_049605375.1 Phycisphaerae bacterium
ACGTTGTAATAGTCAGCGGAGCAGACGTAAGCCGAGCAAAAACGAGCAGTGCAAAAATGAGCGATGTAAGAATGAGCAGTGTAAAAATGAAAACTGGAGCCGAGGGGACTCGAACCCCTAACCCCCTGGTTGCAAACCAGGTGCTCTCCCATTGAGCTACGGCCCCGGATACGCCTCCGCCTGCAAATGCGGCAGAAATTCAGAGATGCGGCCAGCCCGAAGTGGCTGTGAGCAAATCCCTGAGGATCGGAAAGCATACGGGCATGTTGCGATTTCTGCAACACGATTCCCGGCCTGCATCGCTCGTCATTCCGCAGAATTTCCGCCATACTGCACCTGATGAAGCGACAGGTGATTATCGACGGAAATAACCTCCTCCATGCCATGTTTCAGCATGCCGTCATCCGCAGTATCACCCGGGTTTCGATGGTCCGGGAAATCCAGCAATGGACCCGAAGATCCAAACAGGAGGTCACCATCGTCTTCGACGGCCCACGGCCCTCGGGCGGATTCGACAAACCAAACACGACAGGCCGCATCGATATACGATTTGCCGCACCTCATTCGGCAGATGACGTCATCGTGCGGATGATCCACGCCGCACCGCATCCAGACCAACTTGCGGTCGTTTCCAGTGACACGGCGATCGCTTACGAGGCGCGCCGTCGGCGCTGCCAGTCCATGAAGTGCGAGGAATTCATCCGGGATGCGTTCCCGGAATCACCCCCTCGAAGGCCCCAACGCGACCAGTCGCAGTCATCTCACCCCGATGCCAAAATCGATCCGGAATCGGCAGGAGAAGATAGCGAATTCTGGCTTCGAGAGTTCGGCTACGAATCCGGCAACGAGGAGCCACTTGACGACTTTGATGCCATGATGGGGGACCTCGACGATGTCTGACGCCTGCTTCCCCGCCCGTGCATGAACACCACGATTTTCAATACTGCAAATGGGCTTTCCACATACTATTCAGGATCATCGCACCCCTCTGGGGGCATGGACGTTTCTACCGTATTGGAATAGGGGAAAGCCTAGGAGGCCTGGGGCAAGCACTGGCAGACTGAAACGTATTGATTGTAAGTGTATTCGCAGTCTATGTTTACGGTTTGTATTGAATTCGGTCGCCCGTAGCCCGCATGAGGCACCTGGGGAAACCAGCAGGCATCGCGCACGGCCGGATCGATCGACTTATTCACAATCGAAGATGAGTGGATTCACGATTGGTGACCGGGCAAATGATCTTCATAGCTACCGGCTGACCGTTTGGTGCCGGAAGCAGGGTCACATCCGTGCATTCCACGTCGAACTCAGCATTATATCGGACGTGCCCGGGTTGTGAATAGTACCAGAAGCAAGAACTGCCATCGATTCCAGGATCAGGTATACTGCTGCGTTCTCTGAAAGTGCCGGGCGCTGATTCAGCCTGAGATTTCACGGCGGGAATGGTCACTGCGATTCGGGCCGCACGGCGAAGGATCAATTTTCATGGACGAAAACGGCAGCACGCTGCTTCAGGTTGCGGAGCTTCAAAAGCGGTTTGATGGTCGTCCCGTGGTGAACGGGCTGAGTTTCCATGTCGATACGGGCGAAATCGTCGGGCTGCTTGGTCGGAATGGGGCGGGGAAGACGACGACGTTCCGTATGACCGTCGGTATGATCGACCCCGATGGCGGCAAAGTGACATTCCGCGGTGAAGATGTCACCAAACTTCCCATGTACAAGCGAGCCCGTAAGGGGATGGGGTACCTTTCACAGGAACCCAGCGTCTTCCAACGTCTTTCCGTGGAAGACAATCTGCTGGCCATCTTCGAGACGTTTCGCAACATGCCGCGTAAAGAACAGCTGAGGAAGGCCGACGAGCTGATCCAGCAGTTCGGCCTCAACATTCAACGAAAACAACATGCGCGGACACTCTCCGGTGGGGAGCGTCGCAAGCTGGAAATTGCCCGGGCGCTGGTGACCGAACCGAAGATCATCATGCTCGATGAGCCCTTCAGCGGTGTTGACCCGAAAGCTGTGGAAGATCTTCAACGCGAGATCCTGGCGCTGAAAGAGAAGAACATCGCGGTCCTGCTGACCGACCACAACGTGCGCGAAACGCTTCGCGTGACCGATCGCAGTTATATCATCAATGATGGGCGCATGTTGGCGGAAGGTCCGCCGCGAGATATTGTTCGCAACCCGCTGGTTCGAAAAACCTACCTTGGAAGCAACTTCAGAGCGGAAGATTTCGAGTAATCGCCTGCATGCGGCAGGCCTCTTCGCTGGTCATGACCACTTACCGCGGACGCGCTTGGTGTTCCCTTGAGTAAGGGCAGCCGGCACGATGATGTCGATTGCCTTCGGTGCGATACGAATGTCGGCCGGCGTCGATCCCATGCATTCTCCGTCAGCCCATATCGACAACACCTCTTTGCCATCAATATGAATCGACGACATGCGTTCGAAGTGCACTTCCGGCATGGTGATGTGACGACCACCAAAAAGAACTTTCGCCAGCAGGTACAACGATCGCAACCGCGTCATGTGGTCAATTTGGCACAGATCAAGTTGGGCATCCGTTGCGTCAGCATGCGGGACAATTTTGATCGAGCCGCCATAGGATGACGTGTTCGCCGACGAGGCCAGGAAAACCCGGCCCTCGTAGTCGATGCCGTCGCCTGTAATCCGAACGGCGCGGCCTGCGTATGTCGACAGGATGCGCAGTGCCCCCCAGACATAGGCCAGTGTACCGCGGATCGGCAGGCGTTGTGTGTCGACATACTCGGAGATGTCTGCATCGACGCCCACTGTGGCAACGGTGCAGAAGAACCGGTCGTTAACCTTGCCGAGATCGACGGGCATCCGTTGTCCACGCAACAGCGTCTCAGCTACTTCCTGCGCATTCTTCCGGATGCCGAAGATTCGCGCGAAGTCATTGCAGCGACCCGCGGGTGCCAACCCGATGGCAGGGTCTTTGGGCGAGAGCGACGGTCGCAATGGGGCGACGCCGTTGATGACATCCTGGATTGTGCCGTCGCCGCCGCAAGGCACGATGACGGTGGTAGGGGATGTCTTGTTAGTGCCCGGCGGCCGGAGCGTGCCCGCCGCGTTCGATCGGAAAGACGGCAAGTTACTGCACTTCGAACTGAACGCTGGCGGCAAGGGAAACGGCGGTTCGTTTGTCTGTGGACGTGACGAAGAGTTTTATCTGCATACGCGGGAACGGGGTGTACGTG
>JBMYUM010000468.1:0-3216 GCA_049605375.1 Phycisphaerae bacterium
TGACTTCAGACACCGGACCGCGTGTGGCGGCCTCCGCAGGCGGAATGCACTCGCCGTCGTCGCAGATCTCGTCACCGCGGCAGTCGCGATTCGATTCGCACTCTTCGTCGTCGTCACCGTCGTCATCATCGTCATCGTCGTCTTCACGATCGGGGAAACCGTCCGCGTTGTCGTCGTTGTCGATGAGGTTGTCGATGCCGTCGCCGTCATCGTCGTCGTCTTCAAGGAGAGCATTCAGCAGACCGTCGCCGTCTATGTCGTCATCAAATACGTTCGGCTCGCCGTCGCCATCGACGTCTTCGTCGTAGGCATTGGGAATACCGTCGCCGTCAACGTCGAAGTCCTCGCCGTTGAGAATCCCGTCACCGTCGACGTCAACGCCGTCGAAGGGATTGAACGGGTCCAGAGCGGCCAGGATCTCCTCGATGTCGGTGAGGCCGTCACCGTCCGTGTCGCCGAGGAGGCCAATGATGGCAACCTCGTCGTCGTCCAGGCCTGGACAACTCTCGCAAAGCGTGACGGCCAACCCGACGCATTGCAGACCCCAATTGGTGTCACAACACGCAGGCAGCGAAGCACAAACACAGGCCTCAATGTCTGGATCAACGCATCCACGACGCCCGGAACCGGCGGGTGAATTGACGCAGCAATTGCCGCCGTCACCGGGTACCGCCGATGCGGCCGGCACCTGCGGCGGCGCGATCGCTTCCGGTTCGATGGGAGCCGAGCACCGCAGGCAGGCGGCGACAAGGCCGCCCACCATGCAGTACGTCGGAATCCACCTGCGACGAGCCTTACACGATTGTCTCAATAGCATTGACATCAATCGATTACCTTTCGAATGGCTAAGGGGTCGCAAACGAGAAATCATTCCACTTCAACAATAACGGGAACGATCGCTGTGCAACCGCTCTGATTGTCGAAATCGAATTCCTGAACACTGAAGCCGCCGGTTCCCTTCAGATCAGTCGAAGAGAGTGTCCGACGTTCGAAGAAGTTACAACCCAGCACCGGAACGCTATCGCCGCACGAAGCAACTTGGCCAACGAACGTTTCGAGCACAACCGGATCACCGTCCGGGATGGTGAACGTAAGCGTTTCATTGACGGTAGTACGAACGATGTCGGACGTGGCCCTGGCAACCGTTCCACATGCGAGCGATTCACACATGAAAAGGTTGTCTGTTTCGCTGCATACGTCGAAGCTATCGACCAACACCACCTCGGAATCCTCTGCCGGCCGCAGGACAACAACCTCGATAATCCAATCGGTCGTTCCCGACGGATGCACAAAATCCTGAAGCTCTTCAACTCGGATGGTCACTTGCAGGTCCGGCATGAGCGGATTCGTGTTTGAAGCGAATTCAGCATCGTCAAGGCGCCCGTCATCATCCGTATCCGGATCGGTCGGATCGGTCGCGTCACCCGTATCACCCGGCATGCCCGGAGCAATTCCGTCCTTTCCGAGGTATTCGCGCTGGTCGTTGACACCGTCAAAATCCGAGTCAGCGAAATTCAGACTTGAATTGACATCTCGAGCCACATTGTCAACAACGGATAGCACACGCCAGCCATTCAGCAGCTCAAAACTATCAGTCAGTCCATCACCGTCCGTATCCTGTGATCGCGGATCGCTCTGGTATTGCCGCGAACCCGAATCGGTCAGGAAGAAACCTGGGTACAGGAAGTTGAACTGGAAGAACTCACCGAAGTTGGAGAACTCATCAAAGTCCAAGAGGCCGTCGCCATCGGTGTCAACATCGTTCGGATTGGTTCCGATTCGCTCTTCCAGTAAGTCAGGAAGACCATCGAAGTCCGTGTCACCGCGTGTCGGATCGGAGAAGACGTCTTCCATCACTGTTTGTACGCCACAGTCACCGCAGTCGGTTCCCGCTGCACAAGCCGGCGGCTCACAGGTAAAGGGAACCGGCAGGCAATCGGCCGAACTGGTACAAACGGCTCCATCATTTGCCGACCCCGTACAGACAACGGCCTCTGGAATCAATGGCTCGCACACGTCAAAGCCCGCGCAATCGGTGTTGCTCGTACACGCCGTCGGGAACGGACCTGCGAGAGGACCTCCACAAACGGACTGACTTTCGCTGATCGGTAGGCACAATGCGAAAATGACACACTGCGGCGACGGAAGATCAACGGGATTCAAACTGCAATTGGCGAAGGGCGACAAGAATTGTCCACCGCAGAATCCAGCCTGAACAACACATGTAGGATCGAACGCACAATCTGCACCGTTGGCGCAAGGCTGACCGGCAAACGGTGAGACGTCTTCGCAACGCCCGCCCGTTTCATCGCAATAGCCGTCGTACGAGAGGCCGCAGGTATTGCCACACTGCTCAGTCGTAACGGTCCAACCGCCGTTTACGCTCTCCACGTTGTCAGCCAGTCCGTCTTCATCGGTATCAAGGAACTGGGCTGCATCATTCGGATCCAGCGGGTCGGCACAAATACCCATCTCGTCACAAAGCAGAGGCTCAATTCCGTCCGGCAGCAGGTCACCATCCGTATCCGGATTCAACGGATCAAGATGCGTTGGCGGGAATTGTGCAGCCTCGGTGCACTGTGCGGCAAAACCGCCGACGTCGTCGTTCAACTCATCGAAGTCAAGCACACCGTCGTCATCCGTGTCACGCTTGCGCGGGTCCGTACCGCAGATCATTTCCTGCTTGTCGGATACACCGTCACCGTCCGAGTCAGCGGTTCGCGGATCGGGGAATGCGGTGTACGGCTCGAAACCGGCGACGTCGATCACCCATCCTTCGCGAACCTCGGCGGCATCGAAGATGGTATCGCCGTCGGTGTCCTTCGAGCGATCGCTGCTACCAAAGTTGAACTCGTGGCGAGCAAACAATCCGTCTCGGTCGACGTCCTGTTCGAATGCCAGGAAGATGTTCATCTGCGGCTTCAGGATGATGTCACCAAAGTCGGTGCCGAACGGAATCTCATCATCCGAGTAGACCAACCAGGCTCGATTACGTTGACCGGTCGCGGAACTGCGGAAACGACGAAGCACTTCGCGACCATCGCAAGCCGCGACTCCGAGAATCGGGCAGGTACCCGAACTGGGAATGCAATCGGCGTCTGTTGCACAAGCAGCATTGACGTTCTCAGATCCCTCATCACAAATTCCGCCATCGCACGACGCAATCGAAATGCAGTCCTTGTCCGACGTGCAAGGTGCCCCCCCCCTTGACGCCAC
>JBMYUM010000469.1:0-3195 GCA_049605375.1 Phycisphaerae bacterium
GAGCCAAAGCCACCGGTGCCCACGACCACCGACGGTCGGCGGGCAACAAACGAATGCAGTGCCCGTCGTATGGCCGATCGATACGCCAGGACAAATCTCGCCCATCGCCACGGACGCAAACTGACATGGGGCAATGACTGGGGCAGCATATCAAAACCGGTCGGCTCAAGAATATGCCGATCAATCTCACGATCGGTCGTGAAGAACCGTATGTTCACCTCTGGATGCAGGGCGCGAAGTTGTGTTGCGATGCCGATGGCGGGGTACAAGTGGCCGCCCGTTCCTCCGCCGGCAAAAATCACGTCGCCCGGACGTTCAGTCGCCGCAGGGTTTGCAACTTGATGATGCGTTGTCCCGCTCATGCCGTTTGCCCTTCGGTGGAGTATCCGTCGTTTTCGGATTCGAGTGCGTACGCACCCTGCGCGACGGAAGGTTCCTGATAGGCGTTATCGCGGTGCGCGACACCGTATCGAATGACCTCACCCGACGGTACGTCCGCAGGTTGCTCGACACAACCGATTCGGCTGGCGATGCCGGCGAGGACACCGAGTACGAGGGAGTAGGTGAGAATGCCGCTGCCGCCGACGGAAATCAGCGGAAGTGAGATTCCGGTCGTCGGTGCAATGACCACCACGACTGCCATATTCATGAACGCCTGCCAGCCGATCATGGACGTCAGGCCGAATGCGACGAGTCGCTCGAAACTCGTCAGGCCTTCTCGGATGACTCGAAACCCAAGCCAGATGAGTGCGGCATAGAGCCCCATGACCAGCAGCGCACCAAGTACACCCGTTTCTTCGCAGATGAGGGCAAAGATGAAATCGGTGTGGCTTTCCGGGAGGTAGCCGTATTTCTGGATACCTGTTCCCAGTCCGGTGCCGGTCCAACCACCGGAGGCAATGGTTTTCAGGGATTGATACGCTTGATAACCGGCGCCATCCAAATCGGCTTCGGGATTCCAGAATGCCGTGAAGCGGTCACGCCGGTATTTTTCTTTGAGAAGCAGGAGGACCAGTCCGGCCACCCCAAGCAGGCCTGTTGTCAGTACATGTGATAAGCGGCAACCAGCTGTGAGCACCAACAGCCCCCCGACGAGAGCGAGCAGCGCGGCCGTTCCCAGGTCTTCCAGGCCGACGAGGCCCACAAAGATGCCGAGCGGGATCATTGCCGGAAAGAACCCGAACTGCAGTGAGCGAATATTGACCCATGGTCTGGTCAGCCACCAGGCGAGCAGCAGCACGAGTGAGAATTTCGCAAATTCCGATGGCTGGATGTTGATACCGAATCCGCCCGCGGACAGTCGCAACCATCGCGACGACCCTCGATGATCGCTGCCGACACCCGGAATCAAAGGTAAGCAAAGGGCGACCAGCGTCAGTGCTGCCAGGAGAACGACAACGGATGTGTGCCAGCTCGGCCTTTTTAGCCAGAAGGGTGTAAGCCGCGAAGAGAATATCAGGACGAGAATGCCACAAAGAACGAAAACGACCTGCCGCCCGAGCGGTTGTTCCCATTGCAGCGAATCCACGAGTGAACGCTGAAGCGATGCCGTGGCCGACGATACAACGACCACGCCGATGGCGAGCAGGGCGACGGATACCGCGAGGATCCCGTGGCGTGTCATCATTCCGTTGGAGGCAGGCTCATGCCCGTCCAGCCCAACGGACGGTTGGAATGTCTGGTTCGCATTCGACATACCGTGTCATCCGTGACTACGGGTTTACGACAATCAGAAACTGATGATCGACCGCATCTCTGTTCGCCCCGACGCCTGTGAACGATTCGCTATCGAAGCTTGATCGTCGCCAGCGCGAAGACCGCAAACATGCCGGCTAACACCCAGAAGCGAACCACGGTTTGCGTTTCGCTCCAACCACCAAGGTGGAAATGGTGATGAATCGGAGCCATCCGAAATATGCGTTTCCCACCAGTGGCTTTGAAGTAGCCGACCTGGAGCATAACTGACACGGCTTCGATGACGAAAATTCCACCGGCGAAGAACAACATGAGTTCCTGGCGTGTGACGACCGCGACGTATCCGATCAACCCGCCAAGCGGCAACGAGCCGGTATCACCCATGAAGATCCGGGCAGGATGGCAATTGTACCAGAGAAACCCTATGCACGCACCAAAAATCGCACCGCAAAAGACCACCAACTCATGGCAATGGGGCACGTGTAGAAAGAGCAGGCTGGCCGCGAGATCCTGGCTGCCAACCACGTAGGTGAGGAAGATGAAGACCAGCGAGCAGATGGCCACGCAGCCCGATGCCAAGCCGTCCATGCCATCTGTGAGATTGACCGCGTTCGATGTGCCGGCCGTCACAAGGACCGTCAAAATCATGAATGCGGTTGCTCCGAGTGTGAGCCCGGGTTTGTAGAATGGGACTGAAAGAATTTTGAATGCGGGTACGCGTTCTTCGCCCCCAGGACTACCAGTGTCCGATGTGGCAGGCGGCGGCGGACGGACATCGGATGCCTCGCTTTTGCCCGTCTCGGCGGGTGCCGCTTGTGGCGTTCCCTCGGATGCGGGCTCGGTCCGTACCAGCCGAGCAGACGCCATACCTTCAGGGCCAATGCTACCCTCGGGAGCGTTGCCGGCCTCGGGAGTGTTGCCGGATTCGGCCGAACGTGACGGGGAAGATAACGATGGGTTGACCGGCAATGGTTGATCCGCTGCGTCCGCTTGCGCCGTTGCTGGGACGAGCGGGCTGCGAATGGCGTAGTTACTGCGGCCGTGATTGTAGACGTAGAACCCGATCAGCACTCCCAGTCCAACCTGAAACAGGAGTTTTTCGTAGCTGAGCAGTCCGTCTCTTGATCGAAGTCCGCGCCGTTTGGCTGTAAGTTTCAACCAGTCATCAACGCAACCAAGGGCACACAACCAGACCAGGCATGCCAGTCCTACCTGGACATAGAAATTTGTCAGGTCGCACAACAGTAGAATCGACAACGCGATCCCCGTCATGATCGCGAGGCCTCCCATGGTGGGGACGTTGGCCTTGCTCTGCATCAAGGCGTTCAACGTATCGTGATCAAATTCCGGGACATCACCCATCTTCAGCATGGTCAGCCAGCGGATGCACGTCGGTAAGGTGACGATCATGAACGCGAAACAGAACAGCGCTGCGCATGCCGACCGAAAGAGCGGGTCCTGATAGGCGTAGGGTTTGCCTTCCAGCAGGTATGTGAGCAA
>JBMYUM010000470.1:0-3194 GCA_049605375.1 Phycisphaerae bacterium
CGAGTGCCTCGATGAATCGAGCGTTCGTGAGGAAGTTGAGGCACTCCTGGCTGAAGATTCATCTCCCAGAATCGATGCACCCACACGCGGTCTCGCAAATCGAGTTGATCTGCAAGCTGAGATGCCTTTGCCCGCCCTGCCGGAGCGCATCGGTCGTTATCGCGTCATTCGCGAATGCGGCCATGGCGGAATGGGTACGGTGTATGAAGCCCAGCAGGACTACCCCGAACGTCGCGTGGCACTCAAGATGATTCGCCCCGGCATGATGTCGCGAAACTTGATGAAGCGGTTTCGATACGAAACCGAGTTTCTCGGGCGACTTCAGCATCCGGGCGTAGCACAGATTTTCGATGCCGGCGTCTCGAATATTGGTGCTGGTGAGCAACCATACTTCGTCATGGAGTTTATCAACGGGTCGCCACTTCTCGAGCACTTGCGCCAGAGAGGCCTCGATACGAATGCACGGCTCATGCTGTTCGTCATGATCTGCGATGCGGTTCAACACGCGCATCAACGCGGCATCATTCACCGGGACCTGAAACCGGAGAACATTCTGGTCGTGCCTGCAGAAAACGACAGCGGAAGCGGCACTGGCCATTACGCATCGTTGGTAGGGCAACCGAAGGTGTTGGACTTTGGTATTGCCAAGGCAACCGACGCCGATGTCCAGGCAACCATTCAAACGGATGCCGGTGCATTGGTTGGAACGCTTCAGTATATGAGCCCGGAACAGGCGACTGGAAATTCCGACCATCTTGACATCCGTAGCGACATCTATGCACTTGGCGTCATTCTGTTCGAGATGCTGAGCGACAAAACGCCATACGATCTCGCCGGCAAGAATATTGCAGAATCAGTGAGGGTAATCCGCGAGCAGGATCCATCGCGATTGAGTTCGGTCGACTCAAGATTCCGTGGTGACCTTGAGACAATCGTTGGCAAGTGCCTCGAAAAAGAACCGGAACGCCGGTATGCGTCCGCTTCGGATCTGGCCGGTGACATTCGTCGGCATCTGCAGGACGAACCGATCACAGCACGGCCCCCCAGCACCTGGTACCAGCTTAGGAAGTTTTCGCGCCGAAATCGCCAGCTCGTCTACGGCGTTATCGCTACCGTTTTGGCCTTAGCGATCGGCCTGATCGGAACAGCCATCTACGCGCTTCGGGCGAGTGAGAATGCACAGCGTGCTGGAAGAAGCGAGTCAGTTGCTCTTGCGGAAGCGTATCGGGCCAATCTCTCAGCAGCGATCAATCTCGTGCGAACTGATCCCATCACGGCCAGAGACTATCTCGATCGAGTTCCACAAGAACAAAGAGGTTGGGAATGGCGACACGCGCAAAGCCAGATTGACCAATACGATTTCATCTATGAAGCACCAGTCGCTGCTGTCGGGGAACTGGTGGTTGTTTCTGACGGTTCTAAAGTCGTCTCAGTACTCGAAGATCACCGCATTGCGATCTGGGATACTGAAAGCACAGCACTTCGCCAATTGCTGCCGGGCGACCATGAGATCAGCACGATCGCCGCACCGCGTACCTCGGATGACAGATTGGCAATCGGAACCGTAGATGGCCGAGTCCTGACATGGAACCTGACCGACGACAAGCCCCTCGAGATTTTCCGAACCAGAGACGGTGAGAGAATAAGAGACCTCTCATGGAGCCGGAATGGAGAGTGGCTTGCTGCAACTGCATACGCTGTGGATTCGTCGCCATGGCCCCACTCCTACTTCAATGCTCGTGTGGTACTTTTCAAGAATGGTTCGCTCCATCATGAATTCAAGCTTGGCAACAACAAACACCTGCCTGGCTTGGCGTTCAATCATGACGGAAGCAAGTTGGCCATCATACTTGTCACCAGCCGGTACATCCCAGGCACGCTCAGTATCATTGATATTGAGACGCTTTCCATTGAACGAAGTTTGCAGATCGCTGACTATCCTCTTTCGGTCACGTACTCTGACGATGGCGAGCAAATCTATGTGGGGACCGATCAAAGGACAATTGTGCCGGTCGACTCCACTTCACTCAGGCAGCTAGGTCGAATAACGGGACATGTTCACAGAGTTTCAGATGTGGAATTTCAACCACATGGCGATCTGGTTGCTTCGTCGAGCCTCGACAAGACGATTCGTCTCTGGAATGGCAAGGCCGGTAAATCCATGGCGGTCATCAATACCAATGGGACTTCAGAGGTCACGGACATCGTATTCAACAAGGATGGTTCACGACTCTTGTACAACCTTGATGGACGAATCTACTCGTGGAGTTTGCTTGCGGATTCATCCGTCGTGCTGAGAAAGCACAAGACGTATGTCTATTATGTAGCATGGTCGGACAACGGATTGTGGCTTGCCAGTGCAGCACTTAACGAACCTGACGCCTGTATCTGGGAGGCCAATACGGGCGAGCTGATCCGCAACTACGAGTACCCCGCAGCTTGCTTCGGAATCCAATTCCTGGACAACGGCACCGGACTCCTATCCGGCAACACCATCCTTGATACCACAACGGGACAAATAAAGGCACGCGGCGAGGATGTCGTCCTTGGTCGGCAATTCAGCCGATTATTCAGTGTTGACGATAGTGGACGGCGCTTTGCGAAGGTGCAAGAAACACAAGGGATGCAAAACATCACCGTCTACGACTTACCAGACCAAAGACGCTTTACAGGATGGACGGGCGCCCCGGAATGGGAACTGGCTAGATTTGATGGCACCTATGACACCCTGTCCCTTAGTCACGATGGCAAGATCCTGGCGGCGACGCGCATGTACGAGTCTGAAATAGTCGTTTGGGATGTCGAGCATCGGCAGCAACTGGCGACACTGATCGGACACACATCAAGCGTCTACACGTTGGACTTCAGCCCGGACGGCTCGCGCCTGGCCTCGGGCAGTAATGACAATAGCATCAGAATCTGGGACACAACTACCTGGCAACAAGTGGCCGATCTGCGTGGCCATGAACAATACGTTATGAATGTGGCATTCAGTCCGGATGGTACGCGTCTCGCCTCGGCTTCAGGTGACCACACAGTTCGCATTTGGGATACGATCCCTCGCTTCGAACGGGCAAGGCAAGCGCGTGATATGGCGGAACGAATGGATCGCTTACGACCCCGTATACAAAGCCTGGTCGACGAGCTTGGTGAAACGCGGAACGTGACCAAAGAACTCCTCTACTACTTCAAGG
>JBMYUM010000471.1:0-3192 GCA_049605375.1 Phycisphaerae bacterium
GACCAACCTTCGGCGTTTCACGAACGATTTGTTCAGTTTTTCGTTCGCCTCCCTGAGCCTGCATCGCGGCGCGCTGATCGGCAGTTTGTCCGCCCGAGAAACCAGCGCCGGTGCTGTCGGCGTGAGTTGCCGTCATGGCCGGTACGGGGGCCGCCGCGCGCGGTGCCTGCGACTGGCTCGGATTGCCCGCTTCAACTTTGAAAATGATGTCCGTCACACGGGCCGCAATTCGATCCCACATCTGGGCGAATTGGTCACGACCCTCAATCGCAAACTGGCTCTGCGGATGTGTCTGGTCGCCACCAAGAGGACGCTGCATGATGGCCGTCTTCAGGTGGTCCATCTCCAGAAGGTGGTCCTTCCATGCCTGATCATAAATTCGCAGCAGAACATGCTGCTCAAGAAGCGTCAATTCACGACGAAGCATCTCGCGACCCTGGTCCATGACCGCATCAAATGCGGATCCGTCGAAGACATCGAAGTTTGGCTGGCTCCAGAGCCCGCCAATCCGCTCCTTACCCCAGTCAACGATCTCCTCGTCACTTTTACCCTTCATCGCCTGCTCGAATTCGGACTCCAGGCGACCATCCTGGAACTCACGATTCATGGCCAGCAGCGATTCACGAATCTCGTCCCGTGGGCGCTGCTGGACGCTGTCGGCTGTCCAGCCGCAGTCGTAGCGGCGGTTGGCCCATCGCGAAACGAAGTCGGCAGACGTGGCAAGGTCAATCGTCTCACCATACGCTCGTTGCATACAGGACTCGACAGGGTAGGCAATTTCTCGTTCGTGGTACGCCGTACGCACATGAGACTCGAGTAATTCGCGCACGTCATCCTTGGACTTGCCGACGACTTCGTCCACGTCGACTTCCATGCCGAACTTCTGTCGTGCCCATTCGACGATCGACCGCTGTGCAAAGTCCTTCTCCAGGAACATGGTGATGCCGGAGAGGTCGACTTTCGCATAATGCTCATTGGCGATCTGCATCAAGGCGTTCTCGATCTCTTCCGCGCTCATCTTTCGCAACTGATTCTGTGTCAACGAGATATTGTAGAGCCGACGCGCCCATTGCAGCAGGCCGCCAAGATCCCACTGCTTCGGGTCCTCTTCGCGATCGATGTATTCACCCAGTGACGTTCGTATGGCATCGTGCGCCTCATCAACGGCCGAGCGACGGATGCTCGCCTGAGTGGCCTCAAGATCTTCCTTATCAAGATTCTCCTCAGGGATGGATACGTCGAGCTGAGAGCGACACCACTCGGCAATACTCGTCAGGTGATAGCGCCCACCCAGGAACTGATCCACCGCAGCTTGCAACGCATCTTCCGTGGTCGAGAAAATCAAAGCCGGAAGGTCACGCTCTTCCAGGATTCGCTGACGGGCTGCGTAAAACTCCTTACGCTGATAGTCCATCGGCTCGTCCCATTCGAGCAGATGCTTACGCGTCGAGAAGTTTCGCTCCTCAACCTTCCGCTGTGCACGCTCGATACCCTTCGTCAGATGCTTGGCCTCAAGGCTGGCGCCGTCGACGAAGCCGTGCTTGTCCATCATCTTCAGCATCCAGTCAGGCATGAACAGCTTGAGAAGATCGTCCTGAAGACAAAGCGAGAAACGCGACGAACCAGGGTCACCCTGACGTCCCGCGCGGCCGCGAAGCTGATTGTCGATTCGACGTGACTCGTGCCGTTCGGTTGCCACAATGTGCAAGCCGCAGGGAACGTTCAACGGGCAGACATTTCGGCCCAACGCCGGGAACCGTGGATCCAGTTTCGGCTTGTAACAGTGGCTGCAGTTCGTCGCAGGGTCATATTCCTCACAAGAGATGCAACACTTGGTAATGCCGGCCGGATACAAGGGGCTGGACTGGCTACCTTCCGGAAGCGTCTCCGGCACTTTGCATTTGTCGTAAACGACACCCTCGCCCAGCTTGATGTCCGTACCACGGCCCGCCATGTTCGTTGCAATCGTCACGTTTCCAAGCACCACACCATTCTTGGCGGTGGTGGTCTGGCCGGCCTTCGCAACAATGTCGGCTTCACGCGCGTGGTTCTTAGCGTTCAGAACTTCATGGTCGATGCCGTATCGACGCTCCAGAGCATTCGACAGCTTTTCCGAGTTCTCGACGCTCGTCGTACCGACAAGCACCGGACGACCGCGGGCGAGATCACCCATCGCTTCGTCGTAAGCCTCGCACATGAAGCGGATGACCTTTTGGTCGCCGAACTCGGCGTTGTTGAACTGACGTATAGCTTCTTCGATTTGACTCGTGTCTTTGCCAAGCTTCTGGTGAATCGGCAGCAGAGCCTTCAAGCCGTCTGCGATAGTAAACGGATCAGCAGGACGACCGCGACGATGCACCTCGTGAATCTCATCGACAATCGCACTGTATTTCGCGTCCGTATCGCGGTACATCTTGTCGTTGTGATCCTGGCGATTGATCGGGCGGTTCGTCGGAATCTCCACGACCTCAAGCTTGTAGATCTTGTCAAACTCCGTCGCTTCCGTCAGCGCCGTACCGGTCATGCCGGCCTTGATCATGTAGAGCTTGATGAAATTCTGAATCGTGATGGTCGCCAAGGTCTGCGTCTCTTCTTTGACGCGCACGCCTTCCTTGGCTTCGACCGCCTGATGAAGTCCGTCGGACCATTGACGACCATGCATCAGACGACCCGTGAAGGGGTCGACGATGATGACCTCGCCATTCTGAACCACGTAGTCCTTGTCACCCTGGTAGACGCAATGCGCACGTAACGCGTTCTCAATGAGGTGTGGCCACTCCATGTTCGAGCCGCTGTAGAGGCTTCCGATGTCGAGGTGTTCCTGTGCAACCGAGACACCTTCGTGCGTTAGGCCGGCCTGCTTACGTTCCATCTGCAGAATGTAATAGCGACGATAGCGGTCGGCGGCAGCAATCCCCAGCACTTCCGCCTCGAACGTCTGAATCGCCTCAACGTGATCATCTGTTAGAAAGTCCGGGCCGAGCGTCAGTGAATCTTCGGCACCGTCGTCGGCACCAGAGGCGGCGTCGGGTTTCTTCTCTTTGTAACCCAGCAGGTTCATGGCGTCTTCGAGTTTCTGGATGTTGCGGGCGTCGCCCCGACCCGTGTTGTGAATCATGGCTGCCAGGCGCCGTGGCCGGGTGCCCTCACGCAGCACACGCGTTTCCCACTTTGGACCGTTCACAAAGTTCA
>JBMYUM010000472.1:0-3189 GCA_049605375.1 Phycisphaerae bacterium
GCAGATTGCATCACGCTTCATGCCAACCTGTCTGACGATACGCGCGGCATGATTGGTACCGAGCAACTGGCGATGATGAAACCCGGGGCGCGGCTGGTGAACTGTGCTCGGGGGGCGTTGATCGATGAAGTTGCGCTGGCGACGGCCCTGGAAAAAGGGGTTATTGCCGGCGCCGCACTCGACGTATACGAAAACGAGCCGCCGGAAGGAAGTCCGATCCTCGACGCACCAAACGTTACGCTGACGCCGCACCTTGCCGCTTCCACGGAAGAAGCGCAGCGACGAGTTTCGGTCGACGCAGTCGATTCACTGCTGGCTTACTTGCGTAATGGTGAAATTCGGTCAGCTGTCAATGTTGCCGGGCTTCCTCGAAGCGTATCGCCACGCGCCCGGGCGTTTCTTGATCTGTGCCAACGTATGGGTTCGATTCTCTCTGTTTGGGCGCACGAAGGCGTCGAACAGGTTCGGGTGACGACGTGCGGCGAGGCGTTGACGGACATCGCGCCGACACTTTCGTGGACAGGATTTTCGTCGGTGGTTGGTCCGCACATGAGCGGACGGCTGAATCTCGTCAACGCGAAAGAGCAGGCCAAACGCCGCGGCATACATGTCGAGCACGTGGTTCAGCCATCGGTCGACGGGCGTCCAGAATCTGTGATCATGCACGTCCAATCAGCATCCGGGAGCCATGAGATCGAAGGAACGGTTCTTGCTGACCGGCTTCCACGCATACTCTCGATCGATGGTTATCGAATGGAGATGGTGCCTGAGCGATCGATCACAATGATATTCAACGACGACCGACCGGGTGTCATTGGTCTTGTCGGGCAGATGTGCGGTGAGGCGAACCTCAACATTTCGGACATGGCGCTCTCCCGTCAGGGGCAGCGAGCGCTGATGGTGCTCAAGATTGATCAGCCGATGCCGGACTCGCTGCGTGATTCGTTGATCGCACTGAATCCGCCGATTCATGCGGTTCGTGGTGTCACGCTGCCACCGGTTTCATCAGACTAGGCAAGGCGTTCATGATGTGCCGAAGCTTCGCCGGCTAGGGTTGGCGATCCGCATCTTCGTCGAGCGATGTGGTAGCCTCTTTGCGTAAGGCCTCGGCGCGCTCGAGCATGTCGGCTCGCGACGGTTCCTCTTTCTCAACCAGAGTGTAATGCGCCGATCGTACGTCGTGCAGTTCTCCAGGCCAGACCACTTCAAAGAAGAAATCGAGCGGAATCATCTGGTACCAGGGTTCTTTGATGACCCAATTGGTCTGCAGCGTTTCATAGCCTGATTTGCGAATGACAATGTCGTAGTCGCCGTACCAGAGGAAATCGGTCGCGACGTCACTTCGTCCCACTTCCTGATCATTGACATAGACCAGTGCATCTGACGGTGTCGTGGTGATCTTCATGGTGCGCCGAACACATCCCGCCATGACCAACAGCAAAACGCATGCAAGCAGGCAGCGTATCGCGTGAGCGGTGTGGTCCGTCATGTTAGAATTTGAGTTGCGGGTTACGTTGTGTTCGCTTCTGAGAATCTGATGCCTTGCTTTCACAGGCGTCTCCTCGTGCATGACCAGCATCCGTTCATAGTCAGCGATCGAATTCCCACGAGAGCAACTCGACCGCCCTTACGTTACCCCGAAAGCTCGACGATTTCCACCTCAAGCGACACCGTGTCAAGGATGGCGACCGTGCATCGACCGGTTACCCAGCCGCAGCATTCTCCCGGATTGAGCAGCCGTTGGCCGTCGACCAGACGCGTCGAAACTTCGTGTGTATGACCGGTGATCACGACTTCTGCACGAGCGATGTCTTCGGGCTGACACCAATCAATGAAATGATGGACGAGGGTCGTACGTCCGCCGAGTGGTATGAACAACGGTCCGTCCACAATATGAGGGAGGAGGCGTTTGATTCCCGCCCGCTCGCCATCATTGTTGCCAAATACGACATGAAGCGGGCCTTCGAAACTCAGGAGTGGCTTGATCGCAAAAGGGGCGACAAAATCGCCGGCGTGCACAATCGCCTCGACGTTCCGCTTCTGAAAAAGATCCAGGGCTGCGTGGATCGTGGGGATCCGGTCGTGAGAATCTGCCATCACACCAACAAGCAAGGTCATTTCCTTTCCGTTAACGCTGCGGGAAGACCACGCGCGGTCGTTGGCCAGCACTCAGATCGACGTCTGTCATCCGGCGAAAAAGGCTATCGACTCGCGTGCAGGTATTCGATCGTCTCTTGCTGCGCTTCCACCTCGTTGGCCAGAATGTCACCCGTCGAAATCATGCCATAGAGCGTGCCATCCTCGACAACCGGCAGGTGTCGGATCCTCTTCTGGCTCATCACGGTTTTGCATTCTTCAACCGAGGTGTCTCTTCTGCAACAGGCCATGGGCGTCGTCATCACGTCTTTGACGAGCGTCGTCGCGGGATCCTGCCCTTGGGCGACGATTCTGTTCAGAATGTCCCGTTCCGTAAAGATGCCGACGGCCTTCTGATCTTCGGTGACGACAAGTGCGCCGATATGTCTTTCATTCATGATGACGGCAGCGTTTTTGACAGTCGAATTGCCGTTGATCGTGGCAACCTCGTTCCCTTTTTTTTGAATGATCTGACGGACGGAATTCATGGGGATCTCCAGGAATTTGGGAAAGCCTGCTGGCGTTGGCCAGTTCGTAACGCGACAAGACTTGATGCATGCAACGGATGCACAACAGCACCTCGAAGACTCTCTATTTTCAGCGATTTGCTTCAGCGATGCAAGAAAAACACCACGGTCGCGATCAATTCCCGGCTGCAGAGCACAGCCTGATTTCTAGTCGCTTCGCAAACCTCGCGTATGTTTGACAAGCTGGGTTGCTGGTGAATGGGGGGGATGCGGATGGGTGGTTCGTGCAGTCACCCACCCGCATCGTTTTGCCGGTGCGTCACGCCGGCTACATGGAGAAATCCATAATTCTGGCCAGGTCGGCACGTCGTAACTGTGGGGCGCGTGCGGGTCGCCCGGGGCGTCCCTCCCGTTCGGGTACACGCAAAGACTCGTGCCGCGTTCTGTCCTGCCCTTAACACACCTCGCGCGGCGATCTATTCCAGGTATGTTGGATTCGGTGTAAGAAAATGTCTGGCTCATGTCGCCGCGATGGGCTGCAATCGAACACGGTAAGCTCGATTGAAGCGACAGCCGAAGGCTCACG
>JBMYUM010000473.1:0-3169 GCA_049605375.1 Phycisphaerae bacterium
TCGGTGCCATCCTCCCCGGCATTGGGGGCGGCCTGGCGAAGTCCGGCATCGTCGAGGCCTTGTACATCGGCGAGTTCGTCGGTCTCCTGTTTATCTGGGCCGGCTACGCCGCCTGTGTCAGAAAGACATGATGTACCAGACTTTAACGGACTCCAGCCAACTCTTTTCGGCAAACAATGCAAATGCGCGACATCTCATCAACATGGTGAATAAGTGACAGCCGACTGGCAGGCGATCTGGATATGGTAACGGTGGATTCTGTTCGTTTACGATGTGCAGAACGTCCCCTTCTCCTCTTCCCATAACGCCTACGTACCGAAGCCTCCATTTTGCATTGCCGCAGTTGATCGTGAAACGTAGAGTCAATGCGTACAATCCGCGGCCAACGCTTTGGCAACAAGCGTCTGGTATCACGCGTCCCCGAGAGTCGTGCCGAGTACCTGGCGCTTCAGGGGCCCGCCCGGGTCCCGAAAGTGGGGGAAATTCCTGTGCAGAAGCAACGCGACCACACATCGTTACGATTAAACAGATCGACCAATTGTTTATCGGGCCTGCTCATTCCAGGGCTAGTGGCAGTCGGCATATCAGGCTGCACGAACGCGCCAACCAACTCGGACACCAGTGTGCCCGTCGAGACCTTCGAAGGCGCGACCGAATCGTCGACGTCCGTACAGGACATTGAACCCGGCAGCATTGAAGAGGGCAGCGTCGAAGAGGCGACCGATACGATTGCCGGGAAGCAGCTCACGTCATCACAAGTGCAGAGTCCGGGCAGTGTTGTCAGTTTCACACTGATCAACGCAGATACGGATCAACCCATCGCGGCATTTGATCCACTGACCGACGGGGCAACCATCGTGCTCGGCGACCTCCCAACCGTGAATCTGAACATTCGCGCCAACTGTGATCCGGAACAAGTGGGTAGTGTTCGGTTTGCTTTCGATAATCACGGGGCTTTCCGCACGGAGAATTTCGTCCCCTACGCGCTCGCGGGTGATCGCAAGGGCGACTACTTCAATTGGACTCCGTTCGTTGGCACACACACTCTCTCGGCGACACCATTCTCCAGCAGCTACGCCAACGGCGCTGCCGGTGTACCGCACACCATTCAGTTCAACGTCGAAGCTGGACAGACAGACGCGCTGACTGTTTCCAGCTTTACCCTGATTGATGCCGACGCCGATGAGCCGATTCCGGGATTCGATCCCATTCCAGACAACGCCGTGATCGCGTTGTCCACACTCCCGACGACACAGCTCAACGTTCGCGCCAACACCAATCCGCAAGTCGTTGGCAGCGTCCGATTCCATGTCAACGACCAGCGTTTCCGAACGGAAAATGTCGTCCCCTATGCACTCGCCGGCGACCGAAACGCTGACTACTTTGTCTGGGACTACGAGCTTGGCAGCTACGAGATCACGGCAACGCCCTACACGAATGCACGTGCCACGGGCGCTCCGGGACAGCCCGGGGTCATTGCCTTCACACTGGTCGACACCCTCGGCTGCTCCAGTGATACGGATTGCATGGATGACAGCTTTTGCAACGGCGTGGAATCCTGCCAGGAAGGCGCCTGCGTGTCCGGCGAAGACCCCTGCAATGATGCAGAAATCTGTAACGAGGACGAGAACGTCTGCGAGCCGGAGCCTGCCTGCTTCGTCGACAGTGATTGTGACAACCGTCTCTACTGTGATGGGGCAGAATTGTGCGAAGACGGCGTATGCGTCAACGGTACGACGCCTTGTACCGGTGATGAGACCTGCAACGAGGACAACGACACGTGCGTGGCACCACCAGAATGCACGACTAACTCCGACTGCGAAGACAATCTGTTCTGCAATGGCTCGGAACTCTGTGAAGACGGCAAGTGCCTGCCAGGGCCGACTCCGTGCACAAGTGATGAGATCTGCGTGGAGGCGACCGACGCATGCGTCGAATGCGTCAATGACCTCCAGTGTAATGATGGACTCTTCTGCACCGGAGCGGAAACCTGCAATGATGGCGAATGTGTTTCATCGGGCAGCCCCTGCAGCAGCAATGAGATCTGCAACGAATCGCAGAACAAGTGTGATGCACCAGACGGCCCCATGGTGGTCAGCTTCACTCTGATCAACGCGGACACCAATGAACCGATCGAAACCTTCGATCCATTCGTTGACGGGGCGCTGTTGAATTTTCCTGATCTTCCGACAACAAACCTGAGTGTTCGCGCCAATACCGACCCGTCTCCGACCGGCAGTGTGCGCTTCGCTTTGGATGACAATGACAACTTCCAGACGGAGAACTTGCTGCCATACGCGATCGCCGGTGACAGTAACGGGAACTACAACCCCTGGACACCTGACGTTGGTATTCGCGTACTGACGGCCACGCCCTTCACCAGCAGTAATGGTAACGGTACCGCCGGCACACCATTGTCGATCACGTTCTTCGTAACAGACATGGATGATCCACCGAATATGGCACCGACTGCAGATGCGGGAGATAATCTGGACGTACCCGCATCCACCACACAGGTCACCCTCAACGGTTCCGGGTCCGATGCCGATGGATTCATCGAATCGTATGAGTGGGTGCAACTGACCGGTCCGACGGCAACACTGACCAACAGCGATTCGCCAAGTGTCACTTTGTCTGATCTTCAAGAAGCGGTCTACGTCTTCCTGTTGCGTGTCACAGACAACGACGGCGCACAAGGGTCTGATGAAGTCCAGGTCACCGTTGGCGAGCCGGAGAACACGGGTGTGGTCTCCGGCGAGCTGAAGACGTGGCACAAGGTCACGGTCACGTTCGACGGACCTCCCACCACGGAATCATCAAACACCAACCCGTTCGCCGATTATCGATTGAACGTTACGTTTACCAACGGTGCTCGAAGCTACACCGTGCCGGGCTACTATGCCGCGGATGGAAACGCCGGCGAAACCAGCGCCGACAGCGGCAACAAGTGGCGCGTGCACTTCTTGCCGGATGCGGAAGGAGCATGGTCCTACCTCGCGTCATTCCGTATCGGAAATGACATTGCGGTAAGCCTTGAAGACAAGGTCGGTGTCTCTACTTCCTTTGACGGCGCCAGTGGCACGTTTTTTGTCGAGCCGACCGACAAGACCGGGCGTGACCACCGTGGTAAGGGCCTGTTGCAGTATGTTGACGGCCATCATTTTCAGTT
>JBMYUM010000474.1:0-3164 GCA_049605375.1 Phycisphaerae bacterium
TCTTTGATTTTTACCTTTGCAAAGAGTTTCTCCAACACCTAGCCTGCTGGCACGCGAGTATCAGCACCACAACTGTGTAAAGCGGTGGCTTCCAAGCCACATTTTCGCGACGTAGAGGTCGCTGGTTCGAATCCAGTCGCCCCGAGTTTTGTTAGTCACGCCAAAAGAACGGGGTGCATCCTGGCCTGGTGGGCAACATTGGACCAGAGCCTCCGCCCTACTGCCCAAAGTATTCGTTGACGTGCGGAACGTCCTGCCAATCAACGTCGCCGTCGCCATCCATGTCGAACGACTCACACTGCAAGGGCAACGTAGGGAAGTTCACGACCTCGCCAAAGCATGATTGAAACCACCGCCAGTCCGCCAGATCGACGACCGCATTGGCGTCGTAGTCGGCCGGCATCAAGTCCATGACTTCTTCCAGTTCAAAGATGTGGTGATCACTCAGAAGAGTCGCCGGCCCAACCAACGGATGAGTCATGCGATCCCCCATGACTGACTCGATACCGTCACTCAACCACGTATAGACTTCGATGCCCGCGTACTCCGCGTGCCACGGCGAATTGGGCGGGTCTGCCTCGGCATCATCATCGAATCGATTGAACCACGTGACTGTAATCGGAAACACGCCATACGCCTGTATGATCGCATGCTCACGCCAGAAGAAACCCGGTGCGTCATCCTGTAGCCACATGTTGTAGAACGAGTAAATCGTCGGCCCAATCTCTAGACGGAAACCGTCGTAGCCGATCATCCCAACATCCAACAGAACAGGGAGACCAACCTCCGAATTCAGATCGGCTGCCGGGTCGATTCGAATATATCCCTCAAATTCGATCAGCACGTTGCCAAACGACTCACCGAGTTTGGTCGGGTCGGATATTTCAACGGGCAAGTCGCCGAGAAAATCGCCAACGGTCGGAAACTCAGTATCCAACGCGACCGGCATCGGTCCCGGAGGGAAATCGATCACCGGTGTCACAAAAGTAAAATCAGGGTCGCGAGAGGCAACGAAATGCTCAGCCTTTGACAAATCCACCGCATGAAGATCGGGAATGTGAAGGTACACAGATGCCACCCATCCCGAACCGGCAGACTCAGGATAAGCACCAACTCTGTGGTGAGAGCCCACTTCCACATGCGCAAGATGTGCAAGCAGGATTGTTATGAACGAGAGACTGCACATCGTGATCGCACAAACACGAAACTCCCCGTCGCCAACATCAGCAGGGTCAGGACGGCCAGCCCCCACGTGGAAGCGGCCGGTACGGCAACGGATGGCACACCCAGGTTAACAAAATTGGCAACGGTCGGCACACCATCTTGGGTCATGGCAAAGAGCATGTAGGGGCCGGGCGGTGCCATATCCCCGTGATCCGGCGCCTGAAGTTGCAATGTACTGCCATCGATGACCGTGAACGGCACCTCAACATAACGCTGTTCCATGTTCACCGAATGCGTCACCGATGACGGTCGAATCAAAGCGACGGCACCGATGTCACTGGTATCGTCAATGGTCGCCTGAAACGTAGCCCCGTAGACAATCTCATCAGGGGTTTCAAGCCATTCCGGTCGCGGTCCCCGAAACAAGTATGACGGCGAATAAAGTTCCGTCATGAATCCGCTGGCGCCGGAATCCTGGCCGGCGCATAGGACGCGACCATCGGGTAACAGGACCGCCGTCGAATGGTACATGCGTGCATAGACATGCGGTGGTAACAAGGTAAACGAGCCGTCCGAGGGATCCCACAACTCTGGGGTGAAGATCGGTCCGCCATAGAGGTCAAACGTCCCCCCACCAATCAGGAAGACCGTCTTGTCCGGTAGAATGACCGCGTTGAAATGGGCACGACCGAAGTTCATGGAACCCGCGCTCTGCCAGGTTGGATTCGGCTGGGTAAAGTCGATGCGCTCGCACGCCGCATGCGGGCCGGATTCACCGTACCCACCAAACAGCATGATATTGTCCGGCTCGCCGGGAATCAGAACACTCGTCCCCTGACTGCGCCATCCTTCGTTGTTGAAGCCGATGAACTGCCATTGATGCACACTCGGATCATACGTGTAGGTAAACGACTCTTCGGCAACGTGCGCGATCAGCCCGTTCGTCAGGAGGTGCATGCGAGGGTACAGGGTTACGAATCGCTCCGCTCCGGGAATGACTTCAATCGTCTGCGTCTCGGGTGTGAACATCTCGACGACGTCCGTCGTCTTACAGAATTCGTCCAGGCCGGAGAAGATCATCACCCGCCCATCGCCCAACGTCACATTGGTCGGATACCAACGAGATACCGCCATGTTCTGCAGCTGCGTCCACTCGTGCGTAAAGGGATCAAAGATGTGTGAAACCGGTCGACCTTGAAAATCGCAGTTCTGATTGTTGTTGCCGCCAGTCACGAAGACACGCCCATCGGCCATCATGCTGTGACCGCTGCAGAACAGATCGATGTTGATACCGACATCCTGAAACGTATTCGATATTGGATCCCATTCCTTTGCATTCGTTCCCGGTGTTCCTTCGGGATACGCGTAGTGCAACACGCGGCCCGTCGGCAGAACCGCGGCATGAATGGCGGTCACCGGCCAAACCTGTGGCTCGGCCCACTGCCCTACCTCCGAGGGCAAGTCACCGGCTGAGATGGTGGATGTGAACGCACAGCATGCGAACAGTAGACGGAATGTCATCATGGCAGTTCCTTGCAGCAAGACCCGAACCAACAACATCTGATGGATCAACATGGGGGTAAACGTCAGGATAGGAAATAGCGTATGTCGCTGTCAACCATGGGCCGGCACGGGACGCATCGTTCTCGAACTGCAACCGTAGCAATGAGGTGCCCATCACCCTTCGGAGAAAGACGCACATCGGCCGTGCCGGAGCTGGATATTTGTCCCGACAACGACGCCATCCAACCACAGCGTGATTGCGACTGCCTCAACGATAATCCGGATTCGCCGCCCCGCTCCCCGTCTGCATCTCCTGTTCAGCACAGACGTCTCTCACCATCCAATGCGGCCGGTTCGAACCTCTCTCTGATGCGGTTTCGACGCTCTTCGCCGGACTCGCGCGAAAACTCCCGATAACCATGGCCCCAAATCGATGTAACTCCCCCCACAATCACCCCGATCGAGCCCCCGTCTCCCTCTCAAAAAAACTTCTATTT
>JBMYUM010000475.1:0-3160 GCA_049605375.1 Phycisphaerae bacterium
TCGCCATCACTGGATGAGACAATATCCGGGAACGGATCATTTGTTACGTTGGCGATGATGAACCGCGAACTGCCGACAGTCGATCCCGATGCTGTCTCCGTGACCACCATCTCCGTGAATTGATTATCTCCTTCATTCCACCAGATGCTCACATTTCGACTTGGGATTACATTCGATGTGACAAGATCCATATGGCCGTCCAGATTGAGATCCGCCGCGGCGAGATGGGTGTGTGACTTCCATATGCCAGGATGCCAGTGGCGTTCCCAACGTGGCGATTCGAGATCACATGTATCCGGCACGTCGTTGTTGTTGCAGTCTTCGACGAGTTCAGCATCACAACGGTCGATGACGCTGTTCTCATTGCAGTCGGGCTCGTACCGGGTCAATGTGATTTCATCAATCATGAATGGCATGAAGTTGTTCACATTGGCTGGTCGGATACGGACTTGGGCTGTTGTCGCATGAAACTGCATGGGGATTGAGATGTCATATCGATGGCCTTCACTTACGAAAAGAGGCTGTGCCGGCACGTGTGTCCACTGATCTTGCGTACGGAAAAAGACAAGCACGGGTTGTTGTCCATAGATCAGGAAGTCCAAGTTGGCCCACAGTGCTCCTTCGAGGTCAATCTGTCGTGATACCAACTGACTGCTGGCAGAGTCGAATCGGGCGCTATATCCAATCGCTCGGGGGAAGTCGGTGTCAATTGTCATGTCTGCGACGATTGGCCACGTGCTTGTGTTGATCGACTCTGCCGCAAAGCTCTCACGAATGAGTGGCGTGGCAGCACGAATCTCGCACGCATCGGGAACCAGGTTCGCGTTACAGTCCAGCATTCCCCCATCCGTCACATCGCATTCATCGGGAACGCCGTTTGCATTACAATCCAAGCTTAGTCGTTTTTCGATCTCACACGCGTCGCTCATCTTGTTCTTGTTGCAATCGACTCCATCATTGGGGCACTGTCCATACGAACCAGCAGCACAGACATGTAAGGTGAACAGAATTCGTGCGCAAACCCAGATGCTTCGGGACATGACTCTGGCTCCTGATTTTTAGGGAAATCCCGACAAGAACTCCAACTTGTGTTTATCATAGCGATTATTCCGTACGATTAACAGTTTTTGATTCTGTTGGTGCACGTTGGTTGGCAAGATGCCTTTGGCGGTATGTTGCAACGGTATTTCCGCGTCGAAGACCGGGTTCGCATGCGTCGATTCGGTCACGTCTTGTCTTAGGGTCGACGGGGTGATTCTCCGGTGGTCAGGATTCTCAGGCATTGTCATTGCTTCTCTACATACATAACCGTTACAGGAATCTGTTGGTCGAACGAATAGCGTTCTCGTACGATGATCAACGCCTCAAAGCGGCTGATCTCTTCATGACGTGTGACAGTTCGGAGATATTGAATGTCCAGTCAACCGATTTTTCTTTTGCGCTGTATTTCCTGTTACGCGTTTGTGTCTCCGTTTTGCGTGGTGACAATCACGCAAGGCGAACAGCAATCGTTTGTTCGTGCGAATGAAGATGCTGCACACCCAGGACCGCCGGTGAAATCACCGGAGGCGGTCGGCGAATATGTCGTCGAGATCTATGAAGATCGGAACGGTCATATCTGGTTCGGCACTATGGCGAAGGGGGTGGCACGATTTGACGGAAAGGCGTTGTCGTACTTCGATTCATCCGATGGGCTCCCGAGTGATACCATCTCCAGTATCGTTGAAGATCGCGACGGCCATCTGTGGTTTGGAACGCACGGTGGCGTGGCCAAATATGACGGCAAGGCGTTCAGGAATTTCACCACCGCCGATGGTCTTGCCGATGATCGCGTCACGCGAATTCTCCCTGATGGTAGCGGCAACTTGTGGATCTCGACGTTTAACGGCGTCACCATGTATGATGGCACGAATTTCAGAGCGTTTCCGCTTCCGATTCCGAAATCAAAGGGACCGAGAACGGTCGGCCCGTTTCAAATCCCGGGTCGCCAGTGGGTTCGCGATATTTTGATCGACCGTCGCGGTCATATCTGGTTCAGTCGTGATGGATATGGTGTCTGTCGTTACGACGGGAAGCGGTTCACTCATTTCCTGATGGACGATGGTCTCGCATCAAACTCTGTGTTTTCCATGACCGAAGACGGTCGTGGGAATGTCTGGTTTGCCTGCGTGCAGCATCAAGGCTGGTTTACATCCGGAGCAACCAGGAAGAACCCCGGTGATGATGGCGGTGCCTGTTTTTTTGACGGAAAGAAGATCAGCAACGTCGGTGGCATTGATTACGAGAAAGGTAACAACGTCTTCACTGTTTATACGGATAGAACGGGAAGTGTCTGGATTTCCAATATCGGCCGGGGCATGTTTCGGTACGACGGGAAGACGTTGCTGAATTTCAATAAGACCGATCAGCCCGGAGAGGAAATGGTGCCGGTGCAAAGTGTACTGGAGGACCGCCATGGTCGCCTTTGGTTTGGCTGTTCCGGCGGTCTCTATCGGTTGATTGATGATAAGTTTGTGGCGATCAACGTGGATGGTCCGTGGCCGAGTCGCGATTGATGGCTAGAATGACGGAGACTGGTGCGGCGTATTTGTCGTCTGACGTGGATGGACATTGCTGCACGATCTTCCGTGAGGTTCCGAATGTTCGGTCAATATCGTCAGGAGCAGATTGAGAACTGGGTTGGTGACTTCTGCACGTCGGATGAGATTCAGTCATTTGCAAGCGGTCTTCGTGAGCATGCGCCGGCGATTCTCGTCAAATTTCTGTCGGCGGCGTGTGATGCCCGAGACGTTGATCCGGGTGACATCGAAGAGCCGGACATCAAGTCTGCGTTATTGAATCATATTGCCAAGTTAAACATTCCGAAGGATGTACGGCGTAAGGTGCCGGCCTTGTGTGGCGGCTTGTTGGAGCACATGGAGTCGGAGGGGCGACTCAGCGATGGCAGCTTACTGGCTGCTTACACGCGTGCGTTGGGTAGTGCCTTTGATGATGCGACGTCGGAAAAGGCGAAGCCGATCGTTCGAGCGGGGAGTCGGCTGAAGCGGAACGATCCCTGTCCGTGCGGCAGTGGGAAGAAGTACAAGAAGTGCTGCATGGAGTAGAGGGGCTTGCGTGACGTAGGCTTGGCACGTGTGTTTCGTGTTCACGCCATTCTCGG
>JBMYUM010000476.1:0-2889 GCA_049605375.1 Phycisphaerae bacterium
CGTTTCACGAACGATCGTCTTTGATCACAGAGCAGTACCGTTCACTTCGAACACGCCTGCTCAGTCAGAATCCAAACTACGAGCATCGAATTCTGGCGATCACCAGTGCCGTTCCGAAAGAAGGGAAGAGCGTAACGACGCTTAATCTGGGCTGTATTCTCGCGGAGATTCGACATCTCAAAGTCTGTGTGATCGACGGAGACTTCCGCCGCTCGTCGCTGGCAAGCATGTTGAATCAATCCGAAGGTCCCGGTTTGGCCGAGGTTCTGGGAGGGGTCGCGGATTTTGACGAAATCGTCCGCACGACGCCGATTCCCAATCTGCACTTCGTGCCGGCAGGAAGTACTCGAAATCGATCCGCAGCGGAATTGCTCACGGCTCCGAGTGCCAAAGCGATCTTCCGCCGCCTGCAACGTGAATATCACTACGTGATTGTCGACACGCCGCCCGCGACAACCGTGACGGACGTCGGGATCATCGGTCAATTCTGCAATGGCGTGATCATGGTCGTACGACTGCATCGAACCGATGAGTCCGCCGCCAAGCGAGCCGCACGCTTGCTGACCGCCAACAACATTCCCATTCTGGGATGCCTGTTGATCGGTCGAGACGGCCCGCCGGGACGCTACGGATACGGGTACGGCTACGCCTACAACTACTACCGCTATTACCGTTACTACCGCAAGGGCGAAGGGTAACGGGCAAGGGTCCATGGAAACGGAAGAGGTGACCCTTGATCCGTGATCGTATCATCGTGTCGATCGGCAGTGCCTGGGACTACGATCCGACCAGCAAACATCAGATCATGAAGCGGCTCGCACAGCACAATCGTGTTGTGTGGATCAACTATCATGGATCACGACGACCCACCGTCGGATCATCCGACATGTGGGCCATCTGCGCGAAACTGCTCGAAGTCTCACGCGGCATCCGCCGTGTTTCCGACTCGATGATCCAGGTGACACCGCTTGTCGTGCCCGGCGCGAAACATCCGTGGCTGCAAGCGCTGCACAGACGGCTGTTGATTCAGTCGATACGTCGTGCGATTCGGCACTTCCAAAAACGATCGCCGGCACCGGTGCAGGTCTGGTCCTTCGCGCCGGACGTTCCATTTCTGGTCGGACAACTGGGCGAAGAGAAGTACCTCTATTACTGCGTCGATGAGTTTTCCGAGTTTGATGGTTACGATGCAGATTCAATGAAGAAGCTCGAAACAGAGCAAATACAAAAGGCAGACTTGGTCGTGGCAACGTCACAGAAGCTCCAACGGAACAAACAGGAAATACGGGATGACGTGGTTTACATGCCGCATGGTGTCGATCACGACCACTTTGCAGCCGCGTGGCGGAATGAACTGACACCGCCGGCAGAGCTGCTGAAACTGGGCGGTCCCGTCTTCGGTTTCTTTGGGTTGATCCATCACTGGGTCGATATTGAGTTGCTCAAGGCCGTCGCCTTGCGCAGACCCAACTATCAGTTCGTCATGATCGGCGAGGCAAAGGTCGACCTTCACGCACTTGAAGAACTCGACAACGTGCATCTTCTTGGTCGGAAACCCTACGAGGAACTGCCCGCGTACTGTGCCGGCTTCGACGCCGCCATGATGCTCTTCCGCCAGAACTCCATGACAGAAAACGTCAATCCCATCAAGATGCAGGAGTACCTTGCCGCAGGCCTTCCCATCGTCTCGACCCCCTTGCCGGAAGCCTCGGGGTTCAGCCCTTATATTGTCATGGCTGCCAATGCTGACGCCTACGCCGCAGCATGCGATCAGGTGCTGGTGACCTGGATGAAAAAAGACCGACCGACGATCAGCGATACGATGCGTGGCAACGGATGGAATGCTCGAATCGAGCGAATCAGCAAGGCGATGCTGGCGAACGGTAAGAGTGCCGTAGAAGTGGCATTGCCGGCAAGTCAACCGAAGACCGACGTGACGACATCCCCGGCATGGGACAACTGGATGGATGGCGGTGTGACGACCGATTCGCAAGTTGCCGGATCGCATGTCGAATCCGGACAAGACGTTGCAGAACTGGAAACGCAGGATTAGCATAAGCTGGCGCAACAAGTGATCGTCTCTGTTGGGTTGCCTTGACCAGGTGCAAGGCTGATGGAAAACGTGAGGACGCCAATGCCGACAATCCTGGACATCTTCCATTCGCCATGGGAAACCACCCGCCGGTATCGCGGTCAACGTGACGGGCGAAACGGACGTGCGATCGTCTCCGCGGCGCTGCTGTGCCAGATCTTCATAGTGGCCGTTTTCGTGTCCGGGTGCGGCGTACCCGCAAGCATTGAATTCCCCGATCGACTCATCGGTTCCGACGGACAGCTCTTCACGGTCGAAGACCTCGAACGCATTGCGCAGAATGACAACCTGAGCACCGAACAGAAAGAACAGATGTTCCGCGACCTGGGCATCGAAGATGAGCAGCTGATCCAGGCACTCCTCGAACTCTAGCCGTCGTCAACAGGCGTCATCCGCTTACCAATCACGCCACCTGGTCAACTTTCCAGGTGTATGGCGACGTACATTTCCCCCATTCCTGTAGCATTTTTGTCTCGCAGACGCTGCATTCGTGCAGGCAAGCAATGTGTGTGCCAGAGCGCATATTGCTTGACACGCCCGATGGGACTCCTAGCATGCGGTATGGGGAAGTTGTCATAACGCATCATAACGCCGAGGAATGGCTGTGAGCTGAACAGGCACGCAGAGCGCCTCGATATTATGGGCTGACGCCACACTGCTGCACTGGATTTTGACACGTATTTGCAGGACGGAGCACCAGGGCTCGACGCTCTTCCGTCGATCGGAACGAATGGCATGTTCACCGGAATCATCGAAAACAAGGGCGTACTCGTGGCGACGCAGGCGACCGCCGGCGG
>JBMYUM010000476.1:2899-3155 GCA_049605375.1 Phycisphaerae bacterium
GGTCGACGTTTTGCGATCGAATTGACGGTTGCTCCTGGTCAACCCTCGTGGGCGATGGATTGTGAACTGGGCGCCAGTGTTGCCATCAACGGTGTCTGCCTGACCGTGACTGCGAAAGATACCAATCGCCTCGAGTTTGACGTCATTAATGAAACCTTGGACAAGACCAACCTCGGTGCGTACCGGGTTGGCGATGCGCTCAACCTGGAACGTTCGCTGCGTGTTGGCGATCGACTCGATGGCCACTTCGTTCAAG
>JBMYUM010000477.1:0-3138 GCA_049605375.1 Phycisphaerae bacterium
CCAGCCTCGTGCTGTCAGAAGATGGGGCCATCCGCACACCGTTACGGGATGCCGCGTTTTCCGAATGACCGACGGTAGAAAGCCTGATTCGCGCACCTGAGGTTCGGAATGGTGGACGCAGGCGCGGCGTGCAGCCACCAAAAAACCACGCGGTGCTGTGTCAGCGGCCGCGTGGTTCAATGGAGATCGTAAACAAACGAAACAGGTGCCATGCTGTATTGGCGGCACCTGTTGGCGGAGGGGCGTGACACCCCTCATGGCATTTTGGCTCAGCTCTTGCCGAGGTTCAGTGCCATGATGTTCTTGTTGTCTCGTACATAAAGCGTATCGCCGACCAGGGTGGGGACCGTCCAGGAGACTTTCTCGGTCAGCTGCACATTGCCGAGAACCTTGAAGGCGTCCGGCGAGATCGTTCCCATCACGAGCTGACCGTTTTCGTCCAGGAAGATCAGCTTGTTGTCGGCATAGAGGCAATTGGCCTTATGGTAGCCACGTTCTTTCCACTTGACCTCACCCGTCTTGATGTCGACAGCAGCCAGGAACGTCGTTCGACCGCCGATCGAACCGTAGACGTGGTCGCCGACAGGGATTGCGTTCCAGTGGAAGATCTTCACTTTGTCGTTGAACCAGACCTCTTCGACGCTGGTCTTGTCACCACTGCGAGTGAGCTTCAGGCATCGTGTGCCGCCATCGAGCTGTGTTGATACCCACAGCATGTTGCCGTTCATCCAAAGCGGATCAGTCGCGTTGTTCTTGTACTGGTTGACGCACGGATGGCTCCAGAGCTTCTTGCCCTTGGTTGAAACACCGATGACTTCTTCTGACGACATGATGACAAACTGATCCTGACCGTCGACGTTGATGACGATCGGTGAGGCGTAGCTCATGTCCATCGGTTCACCCTTCCATGCGGGTTTGCCCGAAGTGGGATCGAATCCAACCAGTCCATATTTTTCGCCACCGACGGCCACAACAATGTTGCCTTCGTAGAGCATGGGGCTGTTCGAATAACCGAACTTGTGGACCTTGGCATCAAAGTCCTTGACGAGATCATGCGACCAGATCGGCTTGCCCGTGTTCAGTTCAAGACAATTCATCTTGCCGGTGAAGCCAATGGTGTAGATTTTGTTGCCGACAACGAGAGGGGTACCGTTGGGGCCGTGGCCGAACTCGAGAACCTGGCCTTCGTAGGTCGGTGCTGCGTAACTATGCTCCCAGATCGTCTTGCCGTCCCCACGATTCATCGCGACGACAACATCTTCGTCCTTTTCATTGCGGTACATCGTGATCAGTTTGTCGCCCGTTACCGCGATGGCTGAGTAACCCTTGCCGAGTTCACGTGTCCAGATCTTGGGTGGGCCTTCATCCGGCCATGTGTCGGCAAGTTTGGGTGCGTTGACGATAAAGTCACGGCTCGGACCACCCCATTGGGGCCATTCCTTCGCGGTGGCGTTGCAGCCGGTGGAGAGAAAGCTCGCAGCCAGCATGAAAGAAGTCGTTTTTAGAATCTGAACCAGTTTGGACATTGCTGAAAGTCTCCTGCGCAATCAAGTTGGGACGATGGTACGCTTGAACTATACTGACGGTCGTTGAAATTCGCCAGTTTCACCGCGGGGTGTGCGACGGCTGCTTCGAACCAGCCGTGGGTTCTTGTCGATGAGTTGGCAGTGGGCGTCCTTTGCCCCTGATCGCTGGTCTGAATTCTCCATTTTCCCAATGCGGATCACATGAAGGAGTCCATGTTCCATGGAAAACCGAATCAATGTCATGGCCGGCGATCGAGCTCCATGTCAACGCAACGCGTCAGGCCGGATGACCGGCGGGCTGCTGGCCGGATTGACGGTCTTTTTGGCAGCGTTGACGGCAAGCGCGGCCACCCCGGATTGGCCTCACTGGCGCGGACCGAGTGTGACAGGTTATTCCGCGGACGCCAAACCACCGTTGCGTTGGAGTGAATCCGAGGGAATCAAATGGAAAGTCAAGATTCCGGGCTACGGCCATTCTTCACCAGTCGTCTGGAGAGACCGGGTCTACCTCCAGACAGCCGTTCCGGTCGATCCGAACGGCGACGGTGGTCCGTTACGTTATGAACTGTTGGCGTTGGATCGCACGACCGGTGCTTTCGCCTGGCGTAAGACCGCCTGCGAAGAACCGCCGCACGAGGGTCATCACGCCGACGCCAGCTACGCATCATCATCGCCACTCATCGATGGTGAACACATCATCGCGAGCTTCGGTTCGAGAGGGATCTTCGTCTTTACCATGGGCGGCGAGTTGGTTTGGAGCAAAGACCTTGGCGACATGCGTACGCGTCGTGGATTTGGTGAAGGAGCCTCACCCGCCGTTCATGGCGAGACCATTGTGATCAACTGGGATCATGAAGGCGAGTCGTTCATTGTCGCGTTGGACAAGAAGACCGGCGGCGAACGCTGGCGGCGTACCCGCGATGAAAAAACGACGTGGGCAACGCCTTTGATTATTCCATACGTCGAGGCGAATGGGACACCGGCGGAACCAGCACGGATGCAGGTGATCGTTCCCGCCACCAATCATGTCGTCTCGTACGATCTTTCGTCCGGCAAGACCATCTGGAAGTGCCGTGGGCTTGGTGTGAACTGTATTCCGACCCCCGTGGCATACAAGGATCTCGTCATTGTGATGAGCGGCTATCGCGATCCGGCATTGCTTGCCATCCGGCATGCGGGCGCGAGTGGTGACATCTCGGGTTCGGATTCGATCGTCTGGAAACTCGATGGAGGGACGTCTTATGTTCCCTCGCCCGTACTGGTCAACGAGAATCTCTACTTCCTTGATCGAAGTAGCCCACGCCTGTCGTGCCACGATGTTCGAAGTGGCACATCTCACTTCAAGCGGGAATCTCTGGAAGACCTGATCGGCATCTACGGTTCCCCGGTTGCGGCAGATGGCCGGATCTACCTGTTTGACCGCGGCGGTCGTTCACTCGTGCTGCAAGATGGCAAGACGTTGAAGATCCTTGCGAAGAACGAATTGGCCGAGGGGTGTGCATCATCGCCTGCGCTGGCCGGCGACGCGATCTTCGTACGGGGTTATTCGCATCTGTATTGTATCTCGAAGATGGCTCCCTAGTGCCGGTACCAGATAGGTAGTGTGAGTTTC
>JBMYUM010000478.1:0-3137 GCA_049605375.1 Phycisphaerae bacterium
TGAGAAAAAAGGAGCCTGCACCCTCTATTTCTCCGACATCGTTCCCCATGCCGACGGTGTCATCGCAACGCTGCTCACCAATCATCATGACCAACCGGAAGACAAACGAATCGACGTGGAGACCAACCTCAACTGCGCAACGTCATACGATCGTCTTCGCCGTGCCGCGCGGGATCTGCACGATGTTTTCCGGGATCGATTCTACATCGCCGCCGGCACCTTCGGGCATCCCGATGATCAACACCATCTGCACAGTGTCAATGAAATGGCACGATCCATGAACGTCCGTATGATTGCCGTGAATGACGTTCACTATCATCATCCACAACGGCGTTACCTGCAGGATGTCCTCACCTGTATTCGCCACGGATGCAACCTGTCCGAAGCCGGCTATCGCCTGCAGGTCAATGCTGAACGGCATCTGAAGTCCGCCGCACAGATGCATCGGCTCTTCAAGGACTTTCCGCACGCTGTCCGGCAGACGCTGGAACTCGCGCGTCGATGCACGTTCCAGCTGGACGAACTTCGATACGAATACCCCGAAGCACTTTGCCCGCCGGGAAGACAGGTTGATGAATACCTGGCGGAACTGACCGAGAAAGGGGCCGCCTGGCGCTACCCGCAAGGTGTTCCTCCCAAGGTGCGAAAGCAGATCGATCATGAGCTGGAGCTTATACGCCAGCTTGCATACGAACCCTATTTTCTGACGGTGTGGGATATCGTCAAATTCGCTCGCTCCCGTGATATACTGTGCCAGGGACGTGGCAGTGCCGCCAACTCCGCCGTCTGCTACTGCCTGGGAATCACCAGCGTTGACCCAAGCCGCATCGACCTCCTGTTCGAGCGATTCGTCAGCGTCGAACGGAACGAACCACCCGACATCGATGTCGACTTCGAACATGAACGCCGCGAAGAAGTCTTTCAATACATTTACGAAAAATATGGACGGGAACACGCCGGTATCGTTGCGGAAGTCATCACCTATCGACCGCGCTCGGCCATTCGCGACGTCGGTAAAACATTGGGGTTATCCCAGGATCGAATCGACGCACTCGCACAGAAGCACGACTGGTGGAACCAGAAAGCGCTCCCCGAAGACATCATCCGTGAAGCCGGATTCGACCCGGACGATCGTACCGTGCAAATGCTGGTCAAACTCGTCCACCAACTGCTCGGATTCCCACGACACCTCTCGCAACACGTCGGAGGATTTGTCATTACCCGGGGACCACTCTGCGAAATGGTACCACTCGAAAACGGGGCCATGGAGGCAAGAACATTCATCCAATGGGACAAAGATGACATCGATGCGCTCGGCATCCTCAAAATTGACTGCCTCGCACTCGGCATGCTGACGGCCATCAAGAAGTGCTTCCGTATGCTCGAAGAACAACCCGTGGAAGATTGGCCCATCCACCGCCGCAGCGGCAAGGCAAACGACAACGCCGTCAAAACCACAGGCCCCTTCGGACTCTCCGTGCCACCGACCGCACTCGCTACCGTGCCCGCCGAAGACGCCGGCGTCTACGACATGATCTGCCGTGCCGACACCGTCGGTGTGTTTCAGATCGAAAGCCGTGCCCAGATGAGCATGCTGCCACGACTGAAACCACGAAACTTCTATGACCTGGTCATCGAAGTCGCCATCGTACGCCCCGGCCCGATCCAAGGGGGCATGGTTCATCCCTACCTCAAAAGGCGCAACGGTGAAGAACCCATCATTTACCCGAGTCGGGCGATCCGCGACGTACTTGAAAAAACCCTCGGGGTACCACTATTCCAGGAACAGGCCATGAAACTCGCGATCGTCGCTGCCGGCTTTACGCCGGGAGAAGCCGATCAACTTCGACGGGCAATGGCCGGCTGGCGCCGCAACAGCGCCATCGACAAGTTCAAGCCCAAACTCATCAACGGTATGCGTGCCAATGGTTTGTCACAAGATTTTGCCGAGAGGTGCTTCAAGCAGATATGCGGGTTCGGCGAATACGGATTTCCTGAATCGCACGCCGCCTCTTTTGCGCTGCTCGTGTATGTGTCTTGCTATCTCAAGCGATACTACCCGGCCGCATTCTGTGCCTCGATTATCAATGCGCAACCCATGGGGTTCTATCATCCCGCACAACTCGTACGCGACGCGCAGGAGCACGGCGTCAACGTCCTGCCGGTTGACGTCAATCACAGCCTCTACGATTGTTACCTCGAACGCCCGCTTGCCGAACATGACACAAAAACGCAATCGCGAACCTGTACCCGAGCCCCCCGGCAAAACCGAAAGGCAAGTCAACAGCCGGACGAATTTCAGTGGGGCTATGGCGGGCCCGCACTGCGCCTGGGCATGCGCCTCATCAAGGGAATCTCCCACGACAGCGTCGCGCGTATGGAGGAAGAACAGAGGAAACGACCATTCCTGTCCGTTCAAGAACTCGCAACCAGAACCGGAGCATCGCCCGCACTTCTGGCACGACTCGCAGCCGCCAATGCCATGCGATCCATGGGCCTCGATCGACGCGAAGCACTTTGGCAGGTTCTCGCACTCGAACCCGATCCGCCGCTTTTTGAAGGGCAGGAACCCAATGAACCGCAGGCCGATCTGCCAAGGCAATCACTCGGACAAAGAATCTACCAGGACTACGATACCGTCGGACTCTCCCTGGAGGGACACCCCGTGGCACTCGTCAGAAAAGAACTCAATCGACTACAGGTCATCCAGAACAGAGCCCTTCATCATACACCCAACGGGCGGAAGGTCCGCGTCGCAGGACTCGTACTCGTACGGCAGAGACCGGCGACCGCCTCAGGTATTACCTTCGCCACCATCGAAGACGAAACCGCCAACGCCAATCTCGTCATTCGCCCCAAAGTTTACGAGCGCTATCGGCGGGCAGCCCGGGCCGCCGTCGGCGTTGTCGCCGAAGGAACCGTCGAACGACAGGGCGAAGTCATCCATGTGACAGTCAGTGCCATACACGATATGTCGCAGATGCTCGCACGACAGGCCGGCCGCCACCCCGAAACAAGGCGAAATCGACGGGATGGACGACGTTCCAACGCCTACGCCAAGCGAAATCTGAACACCACACAACCCAAACCAGAGCACGACAAGCCAGAGCACGACAAGCAATATCCGGCCGATCTCC
>JBMYUM010000479.1:0-3121 GCA_049605375.1 Phycisphaerae bacterium
GCTGTTTGCCCTGCGGCGTATGGATGTATTCGCCGTTGATTTTGATCGCCGATGGTGCAACGGCCGGGGCACCATCATGGAAACTGCTATGCGAAGCCCTGCCGCAATGCCACAACTGGAGGAAGATCTTCCCGCCTTGTGCGTGAACAGCGTCGACGACCAATCGCCAGCCTGCTTCCATCTCGTCGGTGTAGATACCGGGCGATTCGTTCCACCCGTTGGCTTGCGGAGAGACTGTTGTCGCCTCGGTGATGATCAATCCGGCCGAGGCACGCTGCGCGTAGTATTCCGCCATGATGTCATTCGGCAAACGGTCGACGCCGGCACGGGCCCGGGTCATCGGTGCCATGACGACACGGTTGCTCAGTTGCAACCCGCCCACGTCGATGGTTTGCAGCAGAGCCTGATCGTTCGTGATGTTGTCAGTCTTATTGTCCAAGGCGCTATCCTCCGATTCGAGCGGTGTGCCATGCTTGAAGCCCCGCTCGAGCATGTGCGAATATCCGTTGTACTTTCGGGTAAATTCTCCGAAAGTAATGTCTCCGAAAGCAGTATCTCAACCAGCCATGTCTCAGTACATGGTAAGCAAGTTAAGTCGCAAGAGCTACCGTGTCTGGTATTCGCTTCAGGCGTGGCATCCTGTCCAACAACCTTGACATGATGAGGGGCGGTCGAGCTTATTTCATTAGCAACTGAAGTCTACCAAACCGTTGACGTGAATCACCCTTGGGCGGTCCCTATCCTGTCGTCACATGTTCGTGCGGTTGCGACTGGGCCGGCGGCTGGATCAACTGTAAACTGGAACAAGGCATGTCAGGCCGGCGTAGCGAGCGCCGTACGAATTCGCAGGTGTCACTCGATTTACGGCGTCCCGCAAGAACGAACATAAGTGATCCCGTAGACTTGGTTTAGTTCATTTACTTCATGGCGTCTCGATCAGTATCGCTTTGATCGCGAGGAGAATGTTGCTCAATTGAACCGAGCTGTCAGGTCATGTACCATAGTGGATGGGTCGAGGTTCATTTCGAGTTTTGTTTGTCGAAAATAGCTGGAGGGATGGTCGTGCTCACGGCGTTGATCATATTTTCTATTATTCTGTTGGACGATCCAGGTATCGCCTGGCCAGGTTTGGAACAGTACGGCGCCCTGCAAAACTGCATGTCTGGAGATTCGATGCCCGCCTCCTTGGGCTGTGAGCCTTGGGATGGCGACGGTGATGGCGATGTCGACGAACAAGACTACTTCATACTCACGTGGCAGGGGATCTTTCCCGAGCCTGTCATGCTCGCTGAGGTTGGTGATGCGCACCTGGAGGTGCTCAGTGATTTGGATCATGACGGGTGGCTCGACGTCGTCCACTCCAACTACGATGACGATGAGATCATCATTCGATGGGGTAATGGCAGGGGTGACGTAAGCGAACCCGTGAGTTTTCCCGGAGGCGGGAGCCCGTCGGGCATTGCCGACTATGACGTGGATGCAGATGGAGATCAAGATCTTCTCGTGGCCAATCGCCTTTCGGACACGATCACTTTTCTGATCAACAACGGTGATAGAACTTTCGCATTGGGTGACGCAATCATGGTCGGCGAAACGCCCATGGCGGTTGCTTATGACGATTTTACCGCGGACAACATTCCCGATCTTTTGACGATCAATTGCTCCTCATCAGAATTGACACTGCTTATCAATCAAGGTGATGGTACCTTCGGTGCGCCGATAGTCAGTGATGTCACGTTTTGCCCGGACACTCTACGCGTGGGTGATTTCAACAATGATGGTTTCAACGACGTAGGCGTATTGTCCAGTTCATCTCGTTCGTTTGTTCCAATGATCAACCAGGGAGACGGGTACTTTGACGGGAATAGCATCTGGCAGGGATTCTGCGATGCCGAAGCCCTCGCCTTGGGTGACATCGATGGCGATAACGACTTGGACGCGGCAGTAGGCGTGATCGGGTGTCAGCGAATTCGTGTCTACACGAATGATGGCCATGGTGTCATGTCGTTGGCATCTGACTTGCAAATATCGCGCCAGCCGCGTGACCTTGCAATTGCGGACGTAGACGGCAATGGTTGGGGAGATCTGGTCTTGTTTCATAACGGAAGCCGTGACGGGCTGACTCTCTACCTGAACGATGGATCGGGCAACTTTGAAAGCCAGATGCGAGTCCTTCCCGACCTCCCCAGCGGTGATGACGGGCGTGTGATCGTGGACTATTTCAACTTCGACCCATACCCCGACATCGTCGTATCCAGTTCGAGCACGGGCGAGCTCGCGGTTGTCTATGGTGGGGATCAAGAGCCACGAGCGCCTCTGTTGTACGACTTTGCCAGCGTAGTAGAAATTGTGCCGGTCAATCTCGATGGCGACGAAGACGTTGACCTGGTCGTGGGCGATACGTTGGCGGATAGCGTTTCCGTGCATTTCAACTTGGGCGACGGCGTTTTGGATGAGGGGACAGAATACCCGGTGTACAATCTGCGCGACATGGTCGCCGGCGATTTCACGGGTGATGAACAGTTGGATTATGCTGTGCTGACGTCCAATGGTGCCAGGCTGTTCGAGAACAATGGTTCGGGTGACTTGCTGGAATTGGACTCTGTGCACCTTGGACTGATACAGAACCGTATGGCCAGTGGAGACATAGACGGCGACGGTGATCTGGATTTGCTGACGCACATGAACAGCGGCACCAACAGCATCGCCAAGCTCATCAACGATGGTGCAGGGCGATTCTCTGCACCGGGGCTGTTCTACATGGGTAACCACCTGATCGCCCCGCTTGCCGATGACATTGACGCGGACGGTGATCTCGATTTTGCGACAAGCGACTACAGTCTGAACGAAGTCCGAATCGCATTTAATGAGGGCGACGATTCTTTTCGAATGGAGCTCGTTGATATCCTCAACGATGCGCCATATCAGCTCTTTTCGGTCGATCTGGATGGGCAGGATTGGCATGAACTTGTCGTCGTGAATCGTGACGACGACAACATCACGATTGCCCCCGGTGGAAAAGATGGGCTACTCGAGCATCAGACTTACGACGTAGGGATTCAGCCGTTCCGGGTGGCGGCTGTTGAACTTACTGGCGACGCTCATATCGATCTGGCCGTAT
>JBMYUM010000480.1:0-3090 GCA_049605375.1 Phycisphaerae bacterium
TGGTTCACAGCCGTGGGCATGGCACCCGCTACGCTTGCATCGAAAGCGGTCTACTTGATGGGATCTGGTTATTCGACCATCTCTTCGGGTTTTCGCTCTTCGGGTTTTCGGACATCTACATTCGGGGACAATATACTTGTATGTGTCGTGTGATCGGCAGATGGTCGTTTGGTGTGTTCTATTGCGAAGGCGGCCCGATCCGATAACCTAGAATGTTCTGTTGTCGTTTTTGAAAGTCTCGCCCGGAGGATCCGGAATGTCCGAAGAACCAGCCCGTCCTCATACTGTTCTCGTGGTTGATGACAATCCTCAGAATCTCGAGCTGCTTGAGGTGTATCTTGAGGGTATGGAGAACATCGAGGTCCTGTCGGCCACCAACGGTCTGGAGGCTATGGATCTTGTGGCCTCGAATCAGGTGGACTTGATTCTGCTCGATATCATGATGCCCAAGATGAGTGGTTTCGAGGTTTGTCGCAAGTTAAAAGCGGACCCACAGACCCGTGACATTGTGATTGTCATGGTGACGGCTCTGAATGAGACCGGTGACATTGAGCGGGCGGCCGAGTGCGGTACAGACGACTACATTTCCAAGCCGATTGATCGAAAAGCGTTGACCGAGTTGGTTCAGAATCTTCTGGCGGCTCGATCGCGTGCCTAGGCGGCGGTTGATCCCGCCGTTCGTTTCGTTTCTTTTCATATTCGCTCTAGGAAAATCTGTATCTGCGTAGCGTGGCGGTTGCGACCGTTATGGTGCTGAGCAGCAGGATCAGCATGCCCCAGGTGTTGACGGCTGGAACGGGGTTTCCGGCTTCGGCGATGGTCATGGTCTGGTTTGCGGTGACGTTATTGAATACCAGTGTTTTTCCGCTGACCGGCCATTCGACTGTTACTTCATGGATGTTGGTTACGCCGTTTCCGAGTCCGAAGTGTGCGGTGATTTCGTCGTGTGACTGGTAGTTGGCGTTGCAGTTGACGAGTCTCATTTGTGTTGGACCGCCTTCGGTCACCTGAACGCGGATGGTTGCTCCGACGCCGAAGTAGTTTGTTTCGTCGCCGCGCAGATTGATGCGCAGCCATGCGTTGTCGTTGCCGCCGTCGTTTCGGTAGAGCACCGGCATGCCGGCATTGTTGGTGATGAAGACGTCGAGGTCGCCATCGCGGTCGTAGTCGAAGACGACGAAGGCCTTGCCCGACCCGGTGTCGGTGAAGCCTCTGAGGTTACTGACGTCGTCCATGATGCCGTTGCCTTCATTCTCCCAGAGTTTTACCTGATCGGTTAGGTATTGGTCTTCTGCCGGCGTTTGCGGGAAGTTGACGCCGTTGGTCATGCCGAGATCCAGGTCGCCGTCGTTATCGAAGTCGAAGAATGCGGCTCCCCATCCCCAGCCGCCGTCACGGACTTCTGCGAAGTCGGTGCCGTCGGTAAAGACCCCGTTTCCGTCGTTGATATAGAGTCGATTGCCGGTGTATCCCCAGTTGCAGACCGTTTTCTCGCAGGTTTCGTCGGCATCAAAGATCGAGGTAACGAACCAGTCGAGGTCGCCGTCGTTGTCAATATCTCCGAGTGTGGAGCCCATGCCGTTTTCATCGGTTCCGACGCCGGCGATTGCGGTGACGTTGGTGAAGGTTCCGTCGCCGTCGTTGGTGAGGAGTTGGCTGGTGCCGAAATCTGCGGCGACGAGCAGGTCGGGTTGGTTGTCGTTGTTGATGTCGGCGAATGCGGACGCGAAGCCCCGTGCGTTGAGGTCGGTCATATCGGCATCAGCGGCCTGGCTTACATCGGTGAAGGTTCCGTCGCCGTTGTTGTGGAAAAGGCCGAAGGGTGCCTGACCTGGGAACCAGTCGGTGACGTGGGCGTCGAGCCAGCCGTCGAGGTCGTAGTCACCGAAGGCGATGCTGGATTCGTTATCTGATTCCGGGATGGCGATGCCGCGGGTGGCGTATTCGTTGGTGAAAGTTCCGTCGCCGTTGTTGATGTAGAAACGTGCTTCGTTGCGAACGGTGATAACGTAGAGGTCGACATCGCCGTCGTTATCCACATCGGCAAAGGCGGCACCTGCGCTTCTATCGTTGAGGTCGACGCCTGCGGCAGCGGCGACTTCCGTGAAGGTGCCATTGCCCTGGTTCTCGAAGAGCAGGTTGGGGGCATCGTGTCGGGTGACGTAGAGGTCGATCCAGCCGTCGCCGTTGTAATCGCCGGGTGCGGCGCCGGCGGACATGCGAACCATTTCATCACCGCAGGGGTCGCAGGCGGCGGGCCAATGATTGACGTCGAGATTGGCGGCCGCAGTGACATCGGTGAACACGACACTTGCGTACGTGGTCGACGTCAGTCCGATGACGATGGCCGCGGTCACGATTCGATGAACTTGCGCCTTCCGTGTTTTCGGTCGCATGCTGTCTTCCCCCTCGCCGTAATGGGTAGCCTGACCGAGCGTCTTGACGCGGGTCGGGCTTGTTCTGGTTCTGGTTGTCTCTTCCTCTCACCCAGAGTTGCCGAGTGTACCAGCGCCCGGTCGATTTCACGGCCGTGCCATGTGAAGGAATTGTCAAGATGATATGAAAAATGAGCGAAGGCGGGTGTTGTGCAGGGGCGGTGGGTGTATCGGGCGTCCGTCTTCGGAGGGCTTACGAGCGGTACGTTATCGTCAGGGCTTTGTCTTGGATGTGCCCAATCGGTATTCAAGAGCATGCTTGGATCAGAGATCCAAGCAGGGCACGCGGGGGTACGTTAACGCAAGATCTCTTGGAATTGCATGCTTACACCACCTTCGGTGGACGGTAAGCATGGCACCCTCAATTCAGGTTCTGAAGGTCGTGCCAGGTAACAGAATGTTCACGTGTCGGGCCAGGGCCCGACCTACCGGGTTGTTTCGTCGGAGGTTGGTTTTACGACCATGGCACGCGTAGGCGTTTCGTTATCCGAGGTACATGCCCGCGCTCCTTCGGCTTGTCCTTCGGCAAGCTCAGGACTCGCTCCGGAGACTTGGGCATGGCACCCCGATTCGCAGCGGTGGGGATGGCACGCTGGTTTTATGACGTTTCGGTGTCTTTCGCGTTCCTGGTTCTGGGGCGTTGCTAGTTCTGGGG